>JAUYDS010000105.1 GCA_030691735.1 Candidatus Aminicenantota bacterium | reverse complement strand
AGACCGGCCTGGGCATACTTCTGGTCGGGCATTTCCTGCTGCCCGGAGAAGGCCGAAGGAACCAGGAGACAGGCAAGGAGGACCCAGGCCAAGGCCGGCGTCCGGCGCGCGCCGCGCACGTTATTTCCTCCCGATGAGATTCAGGATCTTCTCGGAAAAGGCTTTGTCGACCCGGTCGTTGAATTCGCGCGCCTGTCGCTCCGCGTTCGCCCGGTTGCCCTCGTAGAACCGCCGGAAAAGGAATAGCGAATTGAAGACGACATCATCCCACGGGCCGGCGGCGATATCGGCGACGAGAAGCCATCCGGTCAGGGTGTTGAGCGCTAGAGCATTCAGGCCATCGAGCCAATGGCCGCAGTACGCCTGGCCCGCGCCCGGTAGGACGGTGGACAGGACCTTGGCCAGTCCAGGCGATTTTCGGCCTCCGCGCCGCGCTTCGTCAACCAGGGCCACGGCTCGGGCGATGTCCTCTTCGCGCCCTCGCGCGTTCCCGCTCCGCTCATATTCGGCCAGCGCCAGGCGGACGTCCTCCCAATCGTATTCGTAGACGGCGGTGACGGCGTGATACAACATCGCCCGCTCCCGGACTTCGGGAAAAATCGAGAATGTCTCGAGCTTGAGGAGGAGGAACTTCGCCGCCGCGTAGCTGCAGCCCCCAAGCTCGGCCGCGGCGAGCGACAGGCGACGCTCGTCCCGCGTCCGTTCGTCCCTCGCCGTCTGGACGGCTTTATTGAGGGCGTCCCACGCGGCTGGCCATCGTTTCTCGTAGCCGAGGGCGAAACCCATCCGAGCATAGGCCAGGGAAACGTCCGCGGATTCGCTGTCCGAATAAAAAAAGATGAACCGTTTGTATTCCGTGACCGCTTCGTCGAACAGGCCCGCGTCCATGAAGGCCTCGGCGAAACGCAGGGCCGGGTCTGGTCCGGCGGCCTGCGGCAGCGGGAGGAACGCGATCGCGCTCAAAATCAAGCTAGCGAAAAAGGACATGTATCGCCACTCCAACTTTTTCGAGCAACCTATCGTTCAAGCTTTCGTTGTAGAGCCTCACGGCCACGACCGAGCCGTAGATATTGCCCACGTAAAAAAAGGCGCTGATCGTCCCGTAGATCCAGCCCTTGACCGAGCGGGCGCCGTCTTTGTGGAAGCCGTCGTAGGCCTGCCAGGCGGTGACGCCGACCGTCAGGAGCGACATCAGCCCGTCCATCGTCCGCCCAGCGTACATTTTTCCGGCGCCCGGCATGACCGCCGAGAGGATGCCTCTTAGCGCCGGACTCCGAGGCCGCAGGCCGAGCCCCTCCCGGGCGAAAGCCATTAACGCGGCCGCTTCCGGCCGGGCCAAGACCTGGGGCGTTAAATTCCGAAGATAAGAATCGGCCGCCGCCCATTTTTTCTGAAAAAGGATATCAGCGCCAGTCAGAAGCTCGATGTTATCCCGGACAGCGGGCGACCGGACGAGGTCAAACGCCTCCTTCAGGGTAGCGAGGGACCGGTCGTAGTCGCCGGCGAGAAAATGCGCGCGGCTGAGCTCGTAATAGGCTTCCTCGGCTTGCGGACTGCGCGGGAAGCGCTCGATCACCTGGCTGAAATAGCGCGCCGATCTCGGGTAATCCTTGGCCCGCTGGTAGCAGATCCCAACCCTGAACAGGATTGCCCCGGACTGTTCGGGGGGGTTCGCGAAGATCGCGAGATAGCGGAGATACTCGCCCGCCGGCCTGGCGTAGTCGCCTTCCCCGAAAAGATACTCCGCGAAACGAAGAATATTCTCCGGAGAGTAATAATTGTCGCGGCCGACCTGCGCCCAGGCGGTCGAGCACGCGAGGATCGCGGCGACGGCGAATACGCAACGGACGAAGCCGGCGCCGCGCCTCATCTCAGCGCTTCCTCCACCGAGGGGAATATGACTCGAGCGGAACGTCGATACACAGCCCCGTCTCGGGATCCTGGGAGTACAAAGGCTTGGCCAGAGAATGGCACCGCTGGAGGCGGTCCGAAGTCATCAGAAGGCCGGCGCCGACGCCCACCGGGGGAATGTGCGGAAAGCGGGAGATTCCCCCTTGGTTCTGCGGATGAGCGAGGAGGATCGGAAGCCCGTCCCCTCCAAAGGCTGGGCGGCGATGATCCGGAAAGTCTACGAAGTCGACCCGATGATTTGTCCCAAATGCGGCGGGACGATGAAGGTCGTGGCCTTCATCACTAACTATGCCGCCGTGGACCGGATCATCGACCATCTCATGCTGATGTTCGTGGCCGAGAAGCCGCCGCCGTCGCGTGTCTTGACCGAGGTCGCCCTGATGGCGGCCGAGGAGCGGGCGGAGTATTTTTGAGGTCAGCGATTTCATGAGGGGGGAGAGGTCTTGCGTCTTCAGGGCGATTTTCCGGTCGTTCGCGACGATGATACGGCCAGACGGCCTCCTTCGTAGCCATCTTTGTTTTGTTGACATCGATCCGCGGCCGGGATTATCCTCATTTCGCGATGGGAGGCTTCGATTCCGAGCCTAACGGGAAAGATCTTCTCATTTCGCAAAAAAGCAAATCCTTATCTTTTAAGGATGAACGGAAAGGAATACTCGGTTTTCGTGTCCACGGTTGAGATCAACGATAAAGAGAAGATCTACAAGTTCAGGCTCAAGATCTTCAAGAACCAACCGTCCACGGATTCTCCCATGTTGAAGGCGATGAGCCTCATTCTCAGCAAAGAGATTTTATGGAATTACGGAAGGCCGTTGGCCGTCGGCTTTTTTTCAGACGAAAAATCCGGTTTTATCACCATCACCATCGAATATGGGCGGGCCTCATTCGGCGGAAGCATCGGCGCGGGTATAAGCTGGACGCTTTAAACGGCCCGAACCAGGCAACCTTTTCTCGAGAATCTCAAGGCCCTGGGCGGCGGGATGCGCCAGGTGGCCTCATCGCCGCGGCCGGCCGGACCTTCAATTTTCCGGCGGCCACGAACACCCTTAAAAATTCCGTGCCGGTGAACGGCCGCTCGTTCTTCAACGTGCAGCGCTGGAACAGGATCCTGCTCAGGACCCCGAAGGTCGAACAGGTTCTCCTGGCGTCCGGCCCGGACGATCCGGTAGCTGGCGATGAGCGGCACGAAGAAAAAGACCGCGGTCGTGAGGAGGGCTAGGACAAAAACGATTTTCTCGGGAGTTGAGAGCATCGTGAACTTCTCGAAGCGACATTAAAACTCGAAATTCAGGCCGACCCGGAAGACCCGGGGCGACTGGATCTCGGTGGCGTTGCGGAGCGGGAACGCGGGGCCGGTCCATTCGTTCTCGGACGTGGCCAAGTTCTGGTTGAAGACGTTGAAGCCGTCGAGGAAGATTCGTAGCGTTACCCGTTTCCAGGTGAAGTCCTTCTCGATCCGCAGGTCGACGGTCATGTTGAACTCGTACCGGGCCACCCCCCGGGGATGGGCTTGAATGTAAAACAGCCCTTGGTTCAGACCCGGGACGACGATCTTCCTGGTGAACGGCTGGCCGTCGTAGTATTTGACGACCGCGCCGATCCGCGTCCCGAACAGCGCCTTGAAGCTCATTCCGATCCGGCCCGTATAGGCGCGGTCGAAGCGGGGACGGCCCTTGGCGTTGATCGCCGCGTTGGGGTTTTCGTAAAGGGAGCCGAGCACGCCTTCGTCGTTTTCATATTCGGTGTTGCCGGGATTGGTCGTGGCCACCGCGTGGGTCGCGGTCAGGGCCAGATAGAACAGGAAATTCGGTCCGGCCCGCTTGAAAAGCGTCAGGTCGAGCCCCACGTAGCGGGACACCCGGCCGCCCGGATTCGAGAGGAGGAGGAAATCGCGGCCCAGGGTCTCGGGATTCTGGTTGTAGACGGTCAATGACAGATCGTCGGGCGATCCCGGGATGCGATCGTCGCCGTCGTCCTGGATCGTCGTGGGAGTGTAATCCGAAGCCGTGACACCCGTATTCACCGTGGCGACGAGGTTCCGGGTCTCGCGCTGGAAACCGGAGAGAGTGAAGACCCATCCGTGCCCGAGGTCGTTGATCCAGGCGGCGACGAGCTCGTCGGTGTAAGGCCGCTTGATGGCGGGGTCGAGGCCGCCGTAGAGCGGACCTTCGCGGCGGAGGAGCGGTCCTTCCTCGCCGGGCTGATAGGCAAGATCATGGTTGAGGTCGTTCCAGGCATGAACGTGCCGGCCGGTCGCGTCCGGATTGCCGTAGGCCAGGTAGCTCAGCGGCAGGGTGAAATAATAGCGGGCGGCCGACAGGCGCAAGCGCGAACGCCCGCCCGCGCTCAAGGGAACGTCCAAGCCGAAATGGGGGGCGAGGTTCATCCAGCGGACGGACGCGGCGGGATTGTTCGCCCGGCTCAGGCCGAGGTTGGCCCCGAAGAACACGGCCAGACGGCCGAAGCGAAGCGTCTCGCGGGCGTAGAGGTTCAGCGTGGCCCCGGTCTCGCGCTCCTCGCGGGGCGCGTCCACGAAGACCACCTGGGCCGGCGCGACGTTGAACATATATAAATAAAGGTTGTCCCGGACATCCAGGCGCGAGGCGGCGTTTTCGATCGAACCACGAATCCCGTATTCCAGCAGATGGTCGGCCCCGAGGATGTTGCCGAAGACGGATTCGCCCTCGAAGTAGCCCGCGTACCGCAAGCGCGCGTCACTGCCGGCGCGGGGCGCGGCGGCCCAGGCTTGGAAGAGGTTGACGGTCTGGGGCGCCTGGGTTCCGGCCTGGAATTCGCCGGAGGACCGGAGACCGGAGTAGCCGAGCCCCGCCCTGAACCGATGCGTTTCCTGAGGCGGTGTTTCCCACGTGATCTGCAGCACGTCGGACGCGTCGTTCCGCCGGATGGTCGAGGCAAACGGGACGAAGCGGCCCGCGCCCATCTCCGGATCCGAAATCTTCTGCCCGGTCCAGAATAACCGGAACACGGACCTCGGTGTCTCGTATCGGACATGGACGAGGCCCGAATAGAGGAGCGACGTGTCGCCGCGCTCGAAATCGGCTGTATTCCGGTTCACGTATTGCATCGTGGCCGAAGCGAAGAACTGAAGAGCGGGGCCCAAGATCGGGCCGGAGAAATGGAGGTTGAATTCGATAAGGTTGTTGAGTGTGTGGCTCCGGGATATGCCCTCCTGCAGGAGGGCCGGGGTGATGTTGGACGCCGACATCGATTTGTCGATGTAGTATCCCGAGAATCCGCCGCGGAAGTCCGGAGTTCCGTCCCGGGGGATGAGGGTCAACAGGCCGCCCGGATGAAAGGCCGCGGCCGGGTGGTCGGCGTTGCTCATCTGGGTCGCGGCGAGGCTGAAGAAGTCTGGAACCAAGAGGGGTCGCCCCGTCGTGTAGGGATCGGAGACGTCCATGCCGTTGAGCTGGTAAACGTTCTGGGTCCATGACGTCGCGCCGCGCGCGCTGAACAGGGCGGGCCGCGTCTCCCAGAGGCCGCCGACGTCGATCCGGTTGGTCGTGGCCACGAAGTCCTGGTTCTCGATGAGCGACCAGATCGAATGGGCGGAGGGCAGGTTCTCAATCTGGGGCGCGGAGATCGTCGTCCGGGTGGCGAGCGGCGACTCGTCCACGACGAGCGGGGCCTCGCCCGGAAGCGACGGCTTGCCGGACGCTTGGAGGACGAAGCGCACATAGAGGCGCGCGGCGGGTTCGAGCGTCAGGGCTTCGATCCGCTGGGGGACGCGGGAGGGCGCTTCCACGCGGACCGCATAGATTCCGGCCGCGAGTCCCGCCAGGGCGAAGGCGCCGTCCTCGCCGGTCAGGACCGAAAGCGACGCCCGGCCTTCGACCGTGACCCCGGCGCCGGGCAGGGGAAGGTGCCGGGCATCAAGGACCCGGCCGCGGAGGATCGCGGTCTCGTCGGCATGGCCGGGCGTCCAGGCCGCGGCGCCCAGGGCCAGGAGCAGGGCCGGAACGAGCCGGCACCGATCAATTCGTATCCACAAAATGCTTTTCACCCTTCATCGGATTTGAATGTCGTAGTATTTTCTAATCATTCCCCGGGCAAGTCAAGCCTGTCTCCATTGACAGTCTACGGAGAAATGGGTTATTTCTATCCCCGGGTTAATATCGTGCTTTTGACAACGGATAAAGGGAAATACCGCAATCTTTTAATATTTGCGTTGGCCCTGGTTTCGTTCTGTATCATCGTAAGTGTTTTTCCCTTTGAATATCATGATTCGGATTCGTCGTGCTACAGCCGCATCTCTCAAGAGCTGGCCTCTCGGCCGCTTAAGACTTGGTGTGCGCCGCAATGGTGGGGACACGGAGGGAATGAGGGGCTTTTTAGAGACCATCCGCCGGGAATATTTTGGCTTTCCGCGGTCCTCGTCCGGATCGGGATAAAGGATTCCCGGGCTTCCCTATGCGCGAATTTCATATATATTCTTCTCTGTTTATATTTTCTCTTTGAGCTGGCCAAGGTTTTTGGCGATGCCGCCTTGGGCTGGGCAGCGGTCTTCGGTTTTGTCCTGACCCCGATTTTTCTGCAGTACTTGATTAGGGCCAATCACGAACAGCCGCTGAATTTGGCCTTCGTGGCCGGTCTTTACGGGCTGTCCCGCAGCCGTCAATCCTTCGGATACAGGATGCTTTTTATTGCGGCGCTTGTTTTTGCTGTTTTTATCAAGGGATTTAGCGCCGTCATCCTTTCAATATTGGCCTTTCTATTTTGGCTGATCCTTTCCCGCAACAGAAAAACATTCTCTCTGATCCTCATCGCCCACCTCATCATGGTGGGTGTCGTCGTCCTTTTTGAATTGTGGTACAGGACGATCACGCAATCCAGTTTTTTGTCCGCCTATGTCGCATTTCAGGGAGGGAGGACCGTAGATCCCGCTTTTCATTTCTTTCGCAAAATCTATAATTTCTTTTGGTATGGTGGCCGTGTCTTATGGTTTTCCGCTCCGTGGGTCTATTTTTTATTTTACGGAATTTATCGGTCTTTGAAGAAAAGAACCGGGCTGTTCAAAGATAGGTTCATTCAATTTCTTCTCGTGGGATCGCTGTCCATTTTGGTTTTTTTCTCCCTGTCCGATCGCAAGGCGGATCGATATATATTTCACGCCTATCTGTTGTTCTCTCTTTCCGGCGTCTATGTTCTCTCTCAGATAAAGCCTAAATTTCTAATGTTTTACCGGCGCCACGAGAAACGCCTGCCCCTCATATTAGCTCTTGGGCTTGTCCTCTTCTCCTTTATCAAAATAATGATCGGCAACCATTTCTATACATTTATCCGCTTTTGGCCAAAGTAGCCCAGCTCAAGGTATTGCGGAGTTCAGGTCTGCCAAAATCCCGTCATGGAACCTGAAGTCGCCCCATTCAAGCCTTTTGAACCCTGAAGGATAGGTAACATGATGATATGATACACCTCCTCCAGGGGTCTGATAGACTTCCGGTTGGAAACATGCTTTTCGGGAGGTGCACGGATGAATTATCTTGTTATGACCATCATCGTCAATACTCACATATGACGATAATGGACCAGGAAGATCAGGTGCTTCGAACCGGCCGGGTTCCCAACCTTCAGTCCGAGATCAAAAGGTTCTTATATAACATCCTCATCCTGGCATTGACGCTTTTAGCGCTCGAGCGATTCTTCGGCTCTCAACAAAGGCTACTTCCCGGCATTTTGATTGCTTTAGCATCAGCCATCAAGCCGTTTGCGGCATTGCTTCTCATTCCCTTTTTGTTCAGAGCCCATTGGCGGTTGTTTGCCGGATTCCTGTTCGGCCTCCTCGTCAGTATCATCATGTTGCCGGTAGTGCTTCTCGGACCCAACCAGACCCGAGTGCTGATTTCCGATTGGAACGCCAAGGTCATGATCTCTCAACAGAAGTGATCTCTTCAGGGTTCAAATATTTTCGATCAATCGCCAACGGCCGCGCTCAGGCGCTTGGTCGTTGATGCGCCCGCTTTTGCCGACAAAAAGATCAATATTCTGAGCGTATCTCAGCAGCGGTTCGTTTTGTTAAGCCGCATCCTTCATATCTTCCTTTTTGGGTCTATTCTTTTGTGCTGGGGATTTGGTCGCCGAAACAAATCGTCTCTATGGTTGCTCATCGATAAAGCCTGCGGCTATTGTGGCATGGTCCTGATCTTTGGCTTTAACCTCAAAGCTCAATTCGTCGTTCTCTTTCTCCCCCGGGTGTTTCTCTTGACCCTGACGATTCAATCCAGATCCTTGAAATGTCTCCCGCTGAATATGCCAAATACTTTGCTTCTCGCAGCTGTTCTTCTTACATGGATGGCTAATCCGGGGCTAATAGGACGAGCGGCCTCCAATTGGGTTTTAGCCTATTCCGCAATTACGGTCGGGACGATGGTGCTCACAGGTCTCTTGATCAGGATCCAGCTCGGAGGGCGGTTGGAATAAATGTTCCATGGCCGATCCCAGGGAAAAGATCAGGAAGAAAACAGCCATCTTATCAAGCGATACTCCCGTTCGAAACAGTCCTCACACGTAGCGACTAATTGGTAGCTG
>JAUYDS010000094.1 GCA_030691735.1 Candidatus Aminicenantota bacterium | reverse complement strand
GCCTTGACTCCGTCTGAAATCAAAATATACAATGGGCCTTGGATTTTGGCATGACCGTCCAAATCGCCGTCATCTTCGTCCTTATGATCGCCGCTTACACGGTGGCGAAAGGCCTGAAATTATCGGTCGAGCTGAGCATCCTCGCCGCCGCCGTCACGGGCGGGATCGCCGGCGCGTTCGTTAAGACGCCGCCGCTCGGCGAGCTTCCCAGGCATCTCATCGAAGGCTGTTTCCCCTACCTCGACGTCATGCTCGTTTTTTCCACGGCGACGATCTTCATGGCCATCGTCAGCGAGTCCGGCGGCGTGAATTACGTCGTCCGGGGCACGATCCGGCTCTTCTATAACCTCCGGATCCTGGCCCTCCTCGTCCTGATGATCATCGTCCTCATCCCGGGCGCGCTGACCGGCGCCGGGAGCGTCTCCCTGCTCGTCGTCGGGACACCCGTCGCCCTCGCCTTGGGTTATCTCGGCGTTCCCAAGAAAAAGGTAGCGGCCATGATGTTCATCCTGGCCGGCCTGAGCGCGGCCGCCCCGCCCGTCAATATCTGGGCGATGATCCTCTGCGCCGGCACGGCCATTCCCTATGTCGGCTTCGAATTTACCCTGGGCATCCCGGTCCTGATCCTGGGAACGTTCACCGCGCTTTATTTCGGCTGGAAAAAGGAGGGGACGCTGGACAAGCAGGCGGCCCTGGCCGCCATGCCCGAGGTCCCGGCGGGAATGTCCTGGTGGCGCGTCCTCCTGCCCTTCCTCGCTTTCTTCGGCATGGTCGCGGCCTACCGGATCTGGCCGTTCGGGACGCCGATTTTCGGATTGCCTCTTGAATTCTCCGCGGCCGCCCTGGTCGCCTTGGCCGTCAGCCCGAAAAAGATCAAGATCCTCGAGCTCTCCCGGACCACGATGAAACGGCTCCTGCCCCTCCTGGCGACCATGATCGTCGTCGGCATGCTCCAGCAGATCATGACCGCCACCGGAGTCCGGGGCCTGGTCTCCTTCGCCGTCATCAGCACCCCGCTCCTCTTGCTCTATGTCCTGCTGGCTGTGATCATCCCGGTCTCGGAGGGCGTTCTGACCTACGGCGCCGCGGCGATCCTCGGCATCCCCCTGATCTGGTACTTCGATTCTATCGGCCTGCACGCGACGGTGGCCATCGCCGGCTTGAGCCTGCTCTGGCCGCTGGGCGACGGGCTCCCGCCGACGGCCCTCATCGGCCGGCTGAGCGTCATGGTCTCCGATTACAAGGAGTCCTATGGTTCATTCCTGAAGGCGACCTGGCTGCCTTGGCTCGTGATCACAATCGTCGGGATCCTGATGGTCGTGTTCAGCGCCAAGCTTTCCTTCCTCGTCCGGTGGAGCATGTAGCGGAGGGATGGAATGAACGTCATCATGATCCTTTATTATCTCATCACGGCCTTCATCGTCGTCATGGTCGGATGGAACTTCATCCGCGAGAAAAAGAGCGTCAACGACATGATCCTGTATCTCCTCGTCCTCATCCCTCTCGTTCTGAGACTATTGAGGGTCAAATGACGACCTTTGAAGATACTAGTGTGGGGTCATCAGCAATGACTTTACAATCCTGTCATTCCGGACTTGATCCGGAATCCAGTCTTTTTAATCTGGATTCCCGCTTTCGCGGGAATGACAGTTCCAGGATTATTGTAAAGCCGTTATTGAGATGCAACACTAGAATGAAAGATCATCCTGAGCGAAGCGAAGTCTCTCATAGGACCTGCCCTATGCCAGGGGGATCCTTATGATTTCACGCGAATGGACCGTCAAGTCGGCGCTGCTGGCGATCGCCGCGGTCCTCATGATCCTCGGCGGAGTTCCCCTCTATAAACACCGCCATTCCCAAGTCCCGATCGTCGCCGGGCCCGGTGTGACGAAGGTCATCAAGCTCAGCCAATTCGGGCCGGGCCTCAAAGGCTCGCCGGCCGATACCGACGTTTTCGTCCTGGAGGGCAAGGAGCCCGGCGGCAAGGTCCTAATCATGTCCAACACCCACGCCAACGAACCGGCCGGCCTGCTGGCGACACTGATCATGGTTGAGAACGCCGTGGTCGAAAAAGGGACGCTTTATGTCATCCCTGAATTCAACGCCAGCGCCGGCCGCAACACCAAGCCGGGCGACGGCTATCCCCTCTATTTCGACATCCCGACCGAATGGGGCGCCAAGCGCTTCCGGATGGGCAACCGCGACGCGTCGCCGCTCGAGCAGTGGCCCGACCCGGATGTCTATATCCACTACCCGGACAAGCAGCTCTTCTCCTTTCTCGACGTGCGCAACACCAACCGGACCTGGCCGGGGCGGGCCGACGGGCCGCTCATGGAGCGGGTGACGTTCGCGGCGATGGAGATGATGCGGCGGGACAAGATCGACATCGCCATCGACATGCACGGGGCCGAGACGATGTTCCCCGTCACTAATTGCATCGTCGCCCCCCAGAAATCGGCCAAGATCGCGACCCTGGTATCCATGAACGTCAAGGCCATGGAGGGTTTCGACAACCACGTCGAGCCGTCGCCGGGCAACTTCCGGGGGCTGTCGCACCGGGAGATCGGCGATTTCTCCGAGACTTTGCCGTTCCTCCTCGAAGCGCCCATCCCCTTCCTCGACCAGCCGACCGGCCCGAAGACCGTCAAACTCCTCCTCGACGGAAAAGATCCGTTCCTCCTCAGCCTGGCCAAGAAGAAAAAGCTGTTCGTCCCCTACGACGAAAGCGGCTGGCCGATGGACAAGCGCGTCGGACAACACTGCTCGGTGACCTTGGAGATCATCCGCCAGTATTCGAAGAAGAACCCCGACACGGCGATCAAGGTCGCCGGCATCCCCCGCTACGGGGACCTGGTCAAGACCGGGGTCGGCCATTATTTCCATGACCCGGCCAAAGCCGAGATCAAATCCATCTATTATGAATGAGACTCCGGATTCGATCCTTGTTTCGATCTAGTTGGTGTATCAGCAATGACTTTACCATGTTGTCATTCCGGACTTGATCCGGAATCCATTTTTTTAATCTGGATTCCCGCCTTCGCGGGAATGACAGATTCCCGCTCTCCACTTTCGTGGGGACAAGTTTACCCCTGCGAAAGCAGGGGCGGGAATGACAGTTCCAGGATTATTGTAAAGCTGTTATTGAGACGCAACACTAGTCATTCCCATCAAGGAGACCGGCCATGACTCGCAAAAGAACAGCGGCCCCGCTCGCGGCCCTTTTTTCCTTTTCCTTCTTGGTGATCATGTTCGCCTCGACGCCGTCGTTCCATGCCCGGCCGGTCGCTTCCGACCTTGACCTGCCCTTCGACAACTGCACGGTCATCATGGCCGGAAAGGACGCCACGCCCGACGGCTCGGTCATCACGACACATACGGCCGACTGCGGATCGTGCGACTGGACCTGGCGCAAGGTCCCGGCGGCCGACCATAAGGCCGGCGAGATGCGCAAGCTGTACCACATCTCCCAAATGAAGACCTGGCCGCCCAAGGAAGGCCTGAAATGGGACATGATCAAAAAAGATTTCACCGGCGTCGAGATCCCCGAACCGCCCCACACCTATGGCTATATGCACGGCGTCTTCGGCTACATGAACGACCAACAGCTCGCCATCGGCGAATCGACGATCGGCAACCAGCGCAAGCTTAGTAACCCCACGCCGGCGGCCAAGACGGACATCACCATGCTCACGCTTCTGGCCATGGAGCGGGCCAAGACGGCCCGTGAAGCGATCGCCCTGATGGGTTCGCTGGCCGAGAAATACGGCTACGGATTCGTCGACGGCGGCGAGATGCTGGCCGTGGCCGACGCCAAAGAGGTCTGG
Organism: Candidatus Aminicenantota bacterium; assembly: GCA_030691735.1. Classification (GTDB taxonomy): domain Bacteria; phylum Acidobacteriota; class Aminicenantia; order Aminicenantales; family UBA4085; genus JAPKZI01. Next base: position 5,933 of record JAUYDS010000094.1, on the reverse strand, counting down.
GTCTTCGAGATCATGCCGGCCGGCCCGCTCTGGACGCCCGAGAGCGGCAAGCCTGGAGCGGTCTGGTGCGCCCAGCGCGTTCCGGACGACCAGGTCAGCGTCTGCCCCAACGAATCGCGGATCGGCGAGATCGACCCGGCCAAGCCGGATCTCTTCATGGCCTCCTCCAACGCGGTCTCTCTGGCCGTCGAGATGGGTTTCTATGACCCGAAAAGCGGCAAGCCGTTCAACTGGAAACGCGCCTACTCGCCCGGGGACGGGAGCGCCGCCAGCAGCCAGGGAAGGCGGGCCCGCCTGTGGCGGTTCTTCGACGTCGTCGCCCCGTCCCAGAAATTCAAGCCCGAGACGCCCAACATGGACCTCCCCTTCTCCGTCAAGCCGGATAAAAAAATCTCCGTCCAGGACGTGATGGCCCTGACCCGGGACAAGTGCGAGGGCACGATCTTCGATCCGGTCCGGGGCATCCGCGGAGGCCCGTTCGCCAATCCAAACTATTACGCCGGGACGCGGACGATCGGCACGAACAAGGCCGAATACACCACGGTGACGCAGTGCCGCAGCGGGCTCCCCGACTCCGTCGCCGGCATTATCTGGCTGGCTTGGGGCGCCCAGGATACCTCCTGCTACATGCCCTTCTACGCCGGAGTCACCACCATCCCGAAGTCGTTCAATGTCGGCGACCATTGGGAGTTCAACCGGGGTTCGGCCCGCTGGGCGTTCGATTACGCCGACTTTCATGCCCAGGTCGCTTACGCCGAAGCCATCCAAGACATCAAGAAAGCCCAGCAGGAATGGGAGGTCGGCGCCCTGACAAAAATCACCGAGATCGATAAACAAGCGGCTGAACTCTACGCCAAAAGCCCGGCCAAGGCCGCTCAGCTTCTGACGAACTTCTGCACCGAGAACGCCAACAAAGTCGTGGCGGCCTGGTGGGACCTCGGCGACAAAATGCTCGTCAAGTACAACCACTTCGGCTACTACGATGCGGAGAAACGAGGCCGGAGCAGGGGCAAACCGGCGCCGGAAATGTGGCGCAAAGCCGTCCGGATGACCGACGTCCTGACCGAGCCGGATACGCAACGATAAGATAAATGGGGACATGTTCCGAATTCCCGGGGAAAACGGCCTCCATCTCAAAGGAGTCCTCGTGACATTTTTAGCGAATCGATCTGCCTTGAGAATTCGGTACGTGTCCCCGTATTTAATTACAAGGAGGAAAAAATGATCATCAAAAGACACTGGCCGCTCGTCGGCCTGCTCGCGGCCCTCATGATCGTCGGCGCTTACGCGCTGGTCTCTCCGCGCCACGCCGCCGAGGACGACCCGTTCGCGGACCTCCGTCCCGAGGCCTGCACCGTCATCATTGTGGCAAGGAACGCCTCGGCCGACGGTTCGACCATGACCACGCACACCTGCGACTGCGGGACCTGCGATTGGACGTGGCGCCACGTCCCCGCCGCCGACCACAAGCCCGGCGCGACGCGTAAGATCTACCATATCGGCCAATACAAGACTTGGCCGCCCAAAGAAGGCCTGAAATGGGACCTGATAAAAAAGGACTTTTCCGGCCTGGAAATCCCCGAGATCCCGCACACGTATGCTTATCATCACGGCATGTTCGGATACATGAACGAGAACCAGGTGGCGATCTCCGAATCGACGATCGGCACCGTCCGCAAGCTCGTCAACAACACTCCCGCGGCGAAGATCGACCTGTCGATGCTCTCTCTCCTGGGCATGGAGCGCTCCAAAACGGGCCGCGAATGCATCCAGATCATGGGCGCGCTGGCCGAGAAATACGGCTACGGCTTCAACGACGACGGCGAGATGTTCGCCGTCTCCGACCCCAACGAGGTCTGGATCTTCGAGATCATGCCCGTCGGCCCGCTGTGGACGCCCGAAAGCGGCAAACCCGGTGCGGTCTGGTGCGCCGAGCGCCTCCCCGACGACAACGTCAGCGTCTGCCCCAACGAATCGCGGATCGGCGAGATCGACCTGGCCAACAAGGACTTTTTCATGGCCTCTTCGAACGTCGTCTCCTGCGCCGTGGAGAACAAGCTCTACGACCCGGCCGGCGGCAAGCCGTTCAACTGGAAACGGGCCTATTCACCGGCCGAAGGAAGCGCGGCCAGCACTCAAGGCCGTCGGGCCCGTCTCTGGCGCTTTTACGACATCGTCGCGCCATCGCTGAAGCTCCGCGCGGACACGCCCAACATGGACCTGCCCTTCTCGGTCAAGCCCGATAAAAAGCTCTCGGTCCAGGACGTGATGAACATCACCCGGGACAAGTGCTACGGGACGCCGTTCGACCCGGTCAAGGGCATCCGCGGCGGCCCCTACCAGAATCCTTATTATTGGGCCGGCACGCGCAAGATCAGCGTGGCCAACGTCGAATACACCAGCCTCGTCCAGTGCCGGAGCGGCCTGCCCAACGATATCGGCGGCATCGTCTGGCTGGCCTTCGGTCCGCAGGACACCGCCTGCTATATGCCCCTCTATGCCGGCATCACGGAGATGCCCAAGTCGTTCATGATCGGCGACCACTTCGAGCTCAACCGCGCCTCGGCCCGCTGGGCGTTCGACTACACGGATTTTCACGTCCAAGTGGCCTATTCCGAGGCCATCGAGGACGTCAAGAAAGCTCAGCTCGAATACGAGGGCGGCGCCGTCCAGAGAACGGCCGAGATCGACAAGCAGGCTCAAGACCTCTACGCCAAGAACCGGACCAAGGCCCGCGAATTCCTGACCAAGGCCTGCCTGGACAACGCCAATAAGGTCGTCAACGCCTGGTGGGAACTGGGCGACAAGCTTCTCGTCAAATACAACCACTTCGGCTTCTACGACAGCCAAAAGCGCAGCCGGGGGCGGGGCAAGCCCGCGCCGTCGATCTGGCAGAAGGCGGTCAGGATGGTCGACGTCCTGGTCGAACAAGAGCCTCAGCGCTAAGAGAAAAGGGGACATGTTCCGAATTCCCCGGGAGGACAGCGTTCATCCCCACGGAAACATCCAAGCCTTCTTTACGATGGATATGTCTTGAGAATTCGGTACGTGTCCCCGGATTTTACTTGGTCCGATTCTTTATGATAAAAGACATCTTGAGCGTCCCCTGAAAGGAGAATCAGCCCTATGAGAAAAAACTTTCTCGTCCTTCTCGCGGCAGGCCTGGTCATAAGCCTGCCTTGGCTCTTTTCCGGCCAAACCTCGGTCCCTAAAGCCCAGCTTCCGGTGCTGACCACCTCGGCCGGCCAGAGCAACGACGTCAACACCGTCAACGCGGTCCTCGAAGAGGCCGGCATCAAATATGACTACTGCGACGTGCCGACCGTCGAGATGATCCAGACCGGCGTCGGACTCGCCGGCAAGCAGTCGGCCGAAGGCTTCCATGTCGAATCCTATACCGACACGGCCAAATTCCCCAAGGGCACGCCCTTCAAATCGATCGTCATCGCCATCGGCGCCAGCCTCAAGGGCATGGGCGCCTCGGGCCTGACTACGGACGCCGAAGAGGCCCGGGTGAAGAAGACCATCGACCTATGCAAGAAGTCCAAGATCTTCATCATCGCCGTCCACGCCGGCGGGGAAGCCGCGCGCGGCCCGGCCGGCAGCGACAATGAGCGGATGATCGACGCGGTGGCGCCCTTCGCCGACTATCTCATCGTCACCAAGGACAGCAATAAGGACGGCCGCTTCAGCAAGATCGCCGAAAAGAGCAAAGCGCCGCTGACCCAGGTCGATTACGCCCTGGGCATGGTCGACATCATGAAGAAGGTTTACCTGTGAAAGGGGTTCTCATGCCATTTTCCAAAAAGTCCGCTGTTTTCATCCTCATTCTGCTCGTCCTCGCTTCCCTGGCATCGGCCCAGGGCGCGACCACATCCCCCAAGCAGGAATTCGGGTTCAACGTCGGCGACGACTACCAGCTCATCAATTTCACTCAGCTCCTCGCCTATTGGAAAAAACTGGACGCGGAATCCGACCGGATGTCGATGGTCAACATCGGGACTTCCTCGGAAGGTCGACCGATGGTCATGGCCATCATTACTTCGCCCAGAAACCATGGCCGGCTCGATTTCTATAAGCAGATCGCGAAAAAGCTCGCCTTGGCCAAGGGGCTGACCGACGCCGAAGCAAAAAGGCTCTCGGTCGAGGGAAAGGCGGTCGTCTGGATCGACGGCGGCCTGCACGCCTCGGAGATCGTCGGCTCGCAGCAGCTCATCGAGCTCGTCTACCAGATGCTCAGCGGCAAGGACGCCGAAACGCTCCGGATCCTGGACGAGGTGATTCTGCTCGCGACGCCGGTCAATCCCGACGGCCTCGAGCTCGTCGCCAACTGGTACATGCGGGACAAGGACCCCTTGAAGAGATCGATGAGCGGCCTGCCCCGGCTTTATCAGAAATACGTCGGGCACGACAACAACCGCGATTACTACATGGTCACCCAGCCCGAGACCGAAGCGGTCAGCCGGCAGCTCTATATCGAATGGCACCCTCAGTTCCTCTACAACCACCACCAGGCCGGACCGGCCGGAACGGTCCTTTTCTGCCCGCCGTTCCGCGATCCGTTCTACTACTATTTCGATCCCCTGGTCCCCGTCGGGACGGATCTCTTAGGGCTGGCCATGCACGAGCGCTTCGCCGCTGAGAACAAGCCCGGCGCGATCATGCGCACGGGAGCGAGCTACTCCACCTGGTGGAACGGCGGCCTCCGCAGCACGGGCTATTTCCACAACATCATCGGCATCCTGACCGAGATGATCGGCAATCCCACGCCCATGGATATCCCCTTCATCCCCGACCGGGTCCTGCCCAAGGGCGATTATCCCTTCCCGATCATGCCCCAGAAATGGCACATGCGCCAATCCATCGACTATTCGATCACGGCCGACAAAGCCATTCTGGATTTTGCCTCGCGCCGGCGCGAGGAAGTCCTCACCAACCGCTATATCATGGGGAAGAACGCCATCGCCAAAGGCAGCCGCGACAATTGGACCTTTGAGCCGCGGCAGATCGCCGCGCTCCAGGCCCAGATTGAGAAGGACCGGGCGGCGGCGCCGGCCTCCGCTCCGGCGGCACCGCCGGCGGGCCAGGGACCCGGAGGAGGCCTGCGCGGCGGCGGGAGCACGAACATCAAGTACTATGAGATGCTCCGAGACCCGTCCAAGCGCGATCCCCGCGGCTTTATCATCCCCGCCGACCAACCCGATTTTCCGACGGCGACCAAATTCGTCAATACGTTGATCAAGAGCGGCGTCGTCGCCCACCGGGCGACCCAGCCCTTCACTGTTGGAGGCAAGACCTATCCGCAGGGATCTTATATCATCAAAACCGCCCAAGCCTTCCGCTCCCACGTCATCAGCATGTTCGAACCCCAGGACCATCCGAACGATTTCGCCTACCCCGGCGGACCGCCGCGGGCTCCCTATGACAGCGCCGGGTGGACGGTGGCTTTCCAAATGGGGATCCAGTTCGACCGCATCCTCGAAGGCTTCGACGGCCCGTTCCAGGAGGTTCAAGGATTCGCCAAGGCCCCGGCCGGAGCATTCCCCGCGGCCAACGCCAAGAACGCGGTTGGATTCCTCGTCAGCCATCAGGTCAACGACGCTTTCATCCTGACCAACCGGCTCTTGAAGACCAACGAAGAGATCTATTGGATGAAGAAACCGTTCCAAGCCAACGGCAAGGATTACCCGGCCGGGACGATCTACATCCCCGCCAAGCCCTCGGTCCTCCCGGTCCTCGAAAAAGCGGCCAAGGACCTCGGCCTGAACATCGAAGCGGCGGACCTCAAACTGTCCGGGGAGGCCTTTCGACTGAAGGCGCCGCGCATCGGGGTGTGGGACAACTATGGCGGCTCGATGGATTCCGGCTGGGCTCAGTGGATCCTGACCCAGTTCGAATTCCCCTTCGAAGTGGTCTACGCGCCGACCCTGGAC
>JAUYDS010000073.1 GCA_030691735.1 Candidatus Aminicenantota bacterium | reverse complement strand
ATAACCCGAAAAAAAGAGCGGATGGTTGACTTTTATGCCGGAATTTAGTATCTTATTGCAGCCTTTTAGCTTAAACGAAAACTCATAAGTCGTTTAATAATTTATCGTTTGAGGTACTCTAGGATGAAGACTTTTGTCCCTAAAAAGGGTGATATCGAGAAGATGTGGTGGGTGATCAACGCCGACGGTAAGATCCTGGGACGCCTGGCCACGCGGGTGGCGGTGTTGCTCCGGGGCAAGAATAAACCGCAATTTTCCAATTTCCTCGATACGGGCGATTTCGTCATCGTGATCAACGCCGAGAAGGTGGCGGTCACGGGCCGGAAGCTGGCCAAGAAGGAATACTTTTCGCACTCCCAGTATCCGGGAGGATTAAAGACCGAGGTTCTCGAGAAGCTCCTCGCCAGGAAGCCCGAGGAAGTGATCAAGCGGGCCGTATGGGGCATGATTCCCAAGAACAAGCTCGGCCGCTCGGTCTACAAGAAGCTCAAGGTCTACCGCGGACCGACGCATCCTCACGAGGCCCAGAACCCGAAAGAATACACCTTTTAGGAGGCCCATTGAGTCTAATCCAATACTACGGCACGGGAAAACGGAAAACGTCCATCGCCCGGGTCTTTTTACGCACCGGCAAAGGCGAGATCACGCTTTTCGTCAATAAACGGGTCCGTCCCTTCGACGACTATTTCCATCTCGAATCCTACAAACTGACCGTCAAGCAGCCGTTCATGCTGACCGAGACGCAGGACAAGTTCGATATTTTCCTGCGCGTCGAGGGCGGCGGCGTGCGCGCCCAGTCCGAGGCCGTTCGGCTCGGCGTCGCGCGCGCCCTGCTCGAGTTCAACCGGGAGCTCAGGCCGACGCTCAAGGCCGCCGGCCTGCTGACCCGGGACTCGCGGATCAAGGAACGGAAGAAATACGGATTGCTCGGCGCCCGCAAAGCTCCGCAGTATCACAAACGTTAAGGCGATCGGAGGAAGAACGTGGTCCAAGTATCTATGAAGGAGCTGTTGGAAGCCGGCGTACATTTCGGCCACCAGACCAAGCGGTGGAACCCCAAGATGAAGGAGTTCATCTACGGCCAGCGCAACGGCATCTATATCATCGACCTCCAAAAGACGATCAAAGTCTTCAAAGAAGCCCTCCAGTTCATCCGGACCCTGGCCGAGAACGGGCAGAACATTCTCTTCGTCGGCACCAAGAAACAGGCCCAGGACATCGTCCGGGAGGCGGCCGGCCGGTGCGAGTCGAGCTACGTCAACCAGCGCTGGCTCGGCGGCCTGTTGACGAACTTCAAGGTCATGCGGGGCAGCATCGACAAGCTCATCGAGCTCGAGGAGATGAGGGAGGACGGCCGCTGGGACCTGCTCTCGAAGAAGGACCAGTCCAAACAGGACAAGGTCTACCGGAAGCTGTCCAAGAACCTGGGCGGCATCAAGACCATGACGGGCAAGCCGGGAGCGATGTTCATCATCGATTCGTCGAACGAGGAGATCGCCATCTCGGAAGCGCTGAAGATGAACATCCCGATCATCGCCATCGTCGATACCAACGGCGATCCGGACAACCTGACCTATCCGATCCCGGGCAACGACGACGCGGTCCGGGCCATCGAGCTCTTCGCCAACAAGGTGGCGGACTCGATCCTCGAAGGGAAGAAAAGCCGCATCCAGAAAGGAATGGTCCAGGAAAAGAAAGCGGGGGAAGCCGCGGCGGACGGAGAACCGGACTCGGAGCTCGAAAGCGGCGGAACAGTCTGACCCGCTCCCGCGTCGGAAAAAACTGAGGAGTGCATCATGGAAATCACGGCCGAACAGGTCAAAGAGCTGCGCGAACGCACGGGCATCGGCATGATGGAGTGCAAGAGGGCCCTTGAAGAGGCCGGCGGAAACGCCGAAAAAGCCATCGAGATCCTGCGGAAGAAGGGCCACGCCCGGGCCAAGGACAAGGCCGAGCGGGCCACGTCCGAAGGAGCGGTCGGCGCCTATATCCACAGCAACGCCAAGATCGGCGTGCTCGTCGAGGTCAACTGCGAGACCGATTTCGTCGCCCGCAACGAGGAATTCAAACAGCTGGTCAAGAATATCGCCATGCACATCGCGGCGGCGAATCCCATCTATATCGCCCCCGACAACATCCCGGCCGATATCCTCGACAAGGAGAAGGACATCGTCCGCGAACAGTTCAAGGACAGCAAGAAGCCCGCGGAGATCGTGGAAAAGATCGTCCAGGGCAAGATGAGCAAGTTCTACGAGGAGGTCTGCCTTCTCGAACAGCCCTACGTCAAAGACGACAAGCAGAAGGTCAAGGACCTGATCACGGCCTTCATCGCCAAGTTCAAGGAGAACACCAGGGTCTGCCGGTTCACCCGGTACGAGATCAAGAAGTAAACGCCGATGTCCGCGCCGAAGCCAGCGTATCAAAGGATCCTGCTGAAGCTTTCCGGCGAATCCCTGCTCGGGAAGCTCGACTACGGCATCGATTTCAAGACGACCCTGTCCATCGCCCAGGAGATCAAGGACGTCCACGCCCTGGGCGTTCAGATCGCCATCATGATCGGCGGGGGAAACATTTTCCGCGGCAGTCACGGCACGGCCGAAGGCCTCGACCGGGTCTCGGCCGATCAAATGGGCCTGTTGGCCACGATCATGAACGGCATCGCCCTGCAGAACGCCCTCGAGAAATTAGGCGTCTTCACCCGGCATGTCTCGGCGCTCGAGATCCGGGCGATGGCCGAGCCCTTCATCCGGCGCCGTGCCATCCGGCACCTGGAAAAGGGCCGCGTCGTCATTTTCAGCGCCGGCCTCGGCAGCCCCTACTTCACGACGGACACGGCGGCTGCTCTGCGGGCCCTGGAGATCAAGGCCGAAGTGATCCTCAAGGCAACCAAAGTGGACGGCGTCTACACCGCCGATCCGCTGAAGGATTCGAAAGCCAAGAGGTTCGGCTCCATCCGCTACATGAACGTCCTCAAGAGGGGGCTCCGGGTGATGGACGCCACGGCCATTTCCCTGTGCAAAGACAACGACCTGCCGATCATCGTTTTCAACCTGAGGAAGAACGGCAACATCAAGCGGGCCGTCCTCGGCGAGAACATCGGCACCAAGGTCTATTGATCTTTTCCGAAAGGGCGAACCATGGTCAAAGACGTTTTACGGGATCTCGAGAAGAAGTTCAAAACGTCCCTGGAGCATTTCCGCAGGGACTTGAGCAAACTCCGGACCGGCCGAGCCAACCTGGCCATCTTCGAGGACATCAAGGTCGATTATTACGGCGTGGCGATGCCCGTCAACCAGACGGCCAAGATCGGCATCCCCGATCCCAGCCTGATCACCGTCCAGCCCTATGACGCCTCTCTCCTCGAAGCGATCGACAAGGCCGTCAAGGCGGCCGGCCTGGGCTTGAATCCGATCAACGACGGCAAGGTCCTCAAGATCCCCATCCCGCCGCTGGACGAGGAGCGGCGGCGCGAGATCGTCAAGGGCGTCAAGAAGATGCTCGAGGACGAGAAGACCGCCCTCCGCAACATGCGCCGCGAGACCAAGGAATTCATCGAGGAGTTGGAGAAGGAAAAGGAGATCGGCGAGGACGACAAGTTCAAGGGCCTCGAGGAGCTCCAGAAGCTCACCGACGATTTCACCAAGAAGACCGAAGAGGTCGCCGCGGCCAAAGAAAAAGAGATCATGCAGATCTAAGGGGGGCTCGGGGCACGCCGCTCGAAGCCACGCGGCCCTTTCTTTTTTACTTCCTCGTTTTTGACTTCGCCCCTTCCCTGTGATAAGTTTTTTCGACATCGGGAATTTCGAGGGGAGGGCGGCATGACAGACATCATCCAATTCCGACTCAACGACAAGTCCGTCCGCCTGGAAGTGGACGGCGAGAGGATGCTCCTGTGGGTCCTGCGGACCGACCTCGGCCTGACGGGAACGAAATACGGCTGCGGCGAGGGATATTGCGGCTCCTGCACCGTCCTCGTCAACGGCGAGCCGACGCCGTCCTGCGGCTATCCCGTCAAGAACGTCGCTGGGAAGTCCGTCGTCACGATCGAGGGGCTGGCCAAGGACGGCCGACTCCATCCGGTCCAAGACGCCTTCATCAAGCACGAGGCCATGCAGTGCGGATTCTGTACGTCGGGCATGATCGTCGAAGCGGTCGGTTTCCTGCAGAAGAACCCGCGGCCTTCGAGGGCGGACATCCTCAAGGGTATGGAGGACCATCTCTGCCGCTGCGGCACGCACAACCGTGTCGTCCGGGCGATCGAGGAAGCGGCCTCGGGGATGAAAGGAGCGGTGCCGAAATGAGCGACGAAAAATATTCCGTTCCTCGAACAGACGGCAACGATGACCCGATGACCCTCGACCGCCGGGAATTCCTCAAGCTTTTCGGCGGCGGTATCGTCATCTTTTTCTCCGCCGGCGACATGATTTTTCCTCAGGAGCCGACCCGCCTTCAAACCGGGCGCGGCGGGCTGCCGTCGGATTTCAACGCTTTCCTCAAGATCGGTGAAAACGGCCGGGTCACCCTGTTTACGGGCAAGATCGAACAGGGTCAGGGGGCCATGACCGTCCTGCCGCTCATGCTCGCCGAAGAGCTCGAAGTCCGTCCGGAGACCGTGGACATCATTCTGGGCGATACGGACCTTTGTCCCTATGACGGAGGGACGTTCGGATCGCTGACCGTGCGGAGCTTCGGCCCGCCCCTCCGCGCGGCGGCCGCCGAGGCGCGCGTCGTGCTCATGGAGCTCGCTTCGGAAAAGCTCAACGTCCCCCTCGATCGGCTCGAGGCCCGCGACGGCGCCGTCTTCGACAAGAGCCGGCCTCAAACGAAGGTCACGTACGCCGATCTGGCCCAGGGAAAGGCCATCGCCCGGCAGGCCAAACAGAAGCCGGCCCTCAAAAAGCCGGCCGAGTTCAAGGTGATGGGAAAACCGGCCGCCCGGCGGGATGCCCTGGATAAAGCCACGGGCAAGGCGCAGTATGCCGGCGACATCCGCCTGCCCGGCCTGCTCTACGGCAAGGTTCTCCGTCCGCCGGCCCACGGGGCGAAGCTGAAAACGCTCGACACGAGCGCCGCGGAAAAAGTCCCCGGCGCCCGCGTCGTTCAGGACGGCGATCTGATCGCCGTCGTTCACGAACAACCCGACGTCGCCGAAGCGGCGTTGGCCATGATCAAGGTCGAATACGACCTCCCCCCGGCGGACCTCGACGACAAGAACATTTACGACCATCTCATCAAGGCGGCGCCGGCCGGCCGAGCCGCGGCCCAAGGAGGGAACATCGAGGAAGGGGCCAAGCTGGCCGCCTTGACCGTCGAGAAACAATACCTGAACGCCTACGTTTCTCACGCGGCAATGGAGACGCATACGGCGGTGGTCAAGATCGACGGCGACAAAGCGACAGTCTGGTCCTCGACGCAGGGTCCGTTCCGGGCTCGGGACAGCGTGGCCCAGACTTTAAAAATTCCGACCCAGAACGTCCACGTGATCATGCCCTTCGTCGGGGGAGGGTTCGGCGGCAAGACCGCCAGCCCGCAAGCCGTGCAGGCCGCCCGACTGGCAAAGATCACCGGCCGGCCCGTTCAGGTCGCCTGGACCCGGGCCGACGAGTTTTTCTATGATACGTTCCGGCCGGCGGCCATCGTCAACATCAAGTCCGGGATCTCGAGTGAAGGGCGGATCGTCTTCTGGGACTATGAGGTCCTCTGGGCCGGCGAGCGCAGCTCCCAGCAGTTCTACAACATCCCCCATCACCGGACCGTCGTCCGCGGCGAATGGGGAGGAGGCGGCGGGGCAGGCCAAGGCGGCGGCCATCCGTTCGAGGTCGGCCCCTGGCGCGCGCCGGCCAGCAACACGAATACGTTCGCCCGGGAATGCCATATCGACATCATGGCCGCCCAAGCGGGGATCGATCCCGTCGAGTTCCGCCTGGCCAACCTGAGCGACGAGCGGATGAAGCGCATCCTCCGGGCCGCGGCCGACAAGTTCGGCTGGACGCCGGCCAAGGCGCCGAGCCGGCGCGGGGTCGGCGTCGCTTGCGCCGATTACCTGGGAACATACTTGACGACGATGGCCGAAGTCGCGGTCGATCGGTCGACGGGGCGCGTTCAGGTCAAGCGCGTCGTCTGCGCTCAGGACATGGGTGTGGCCGTCAATCCCGACGGGGCCATGCTCCAGATCGAAGGCTGCATCATGATGGGTCTGGGCTACGCGCTGACCGAGGAGGTCCACTTCAAGGGCCGCCAGGTTCTCGACCTGAATTTCGATACCTACGAATTGCCCCGCTTTTCCTGGCTGCCGAAGATCGAGACCGTCCTTCTCGATTCGCCGGAGGTCCCCATCGCGGGCGGGGGCGAGCCGCCGATCATCACCATGGGCGCCGTGATCGCCAACGCCGTCCACGACGCGTCCGGCGCGAGACTGCTCCGGCTTCCCATGACGCCGGAGCGGGTCAAAGCCGCGTTGGGATCAAGCTCTTAGATCGGGGACACATACTTTGGGGACATGTACCTGAGGGACACATACATTAGAAGGCCGGGATAACCACTTAAATCAAAATAAGTTAGGACCTGTCCCCAAAGTACGTGTCCCCAAGGTACGTGTCCCCTTTTGATTATGGCGTCGGGGGAGGAGGGGGGACCGCCGGCATCGGCGCCGATCTCCTGAACCAGTTCTCCGTGGTGCCGAATTTCGTCCGGAGAACCGCGCCCCAGCCGATGAGGCTGATGACGAAGGTGAAGAGGAACCCGAGGATCGGAATGAAACCGATCAAGCTGATGAGAAGCAGTCCGAGCAGCGCCCCGCCCAGCGGCGAAACGGCCGGCCGGTGGAGCGACCGGGACAGGCTTTCGCCGAAGAAATAGAATAGGGCGACCTTCCCAAAGATCTTGATGGCGAGCCCGGCCATGGCCAGGGTCAATAGGATCGGTATGCCGATGAGGATGATGCAGAGGAGGGCCGCGACGATGATGGCGAAGACGAAGAGAACGTAGGCCACGAGCCCAGTGCCGAGGGTGGGCCAGAAGTTGGTTCGGACCTGGGACGCGGCGAAGGTCATCTGCCGCGGGAAGAGCGAGGCGACGACGACCGCGAGCAGGAACCAGACGATGATGTTGACCAGCTTGAAGATCAGGATGATCGGCAGGAGCGATAAGGAGAAGATCCCCGCAAAGCCTTTATCGAGGTACTTGGCCGAGATGTCCGATCCCTTGAAATAAACCGTATCGCCGTCCACGCGGAAGCCGGGTTCCTTCTCGATCGTTCCGCCCAACCCGACTAAGTCGCGCTTGATGACGGCGGTGGATTTCAAGGCGATCCGGGCACCGATGCCGACGACGGAATCGCCGACCTCCCCGCTGATGGTGATGGTCCCGCCCACGGCGAAGACGTTTTTACGGACCGTCCCCTCGATGACGACGTCGCTCCCGAAGGTGACGACATTGTCGCGTGTCTCCCCCGAGGAGACGACGATTTTATCGCGATAGCTGATCTGGTCCCCGATCTTCTGGGCTCCGGCGAGAGGCAACAGAACGAAGATAATCAGGGTGGCCATGAGGAGAAAGCTTCTTTTATTCTTCATGATTTCTCTCCGCGGATAATCTGCGGCTCCAGAGGAAGCCGCCGCCGAGAACGAGGAGGGCCGTCGTGCCGAAGAGAACGATCTGGGTCTCGGGGCCGATGAAGGACGTCAGGTCCTTTAAGATCTCCAGGATCTTTTCGGCGATCTGGACGAGGACGTTGAAGGTGAGGAAGACGTATTTGGCGCCCTTGGTCAGGACGGAGGCGAGGCCCTGGAGGTTGTTCCAGAGGAACCTGTTCAGGCCGAGAACGAGCTGCGACAGGTTGTGGCCGGTGATGAGCGCCGTCGCGACGAGCGCGACGGCGAAGGTCGTCAATCCCGCCGCCGCGGCCAGCAGCCAGCCGGCGGCCTTCGCCTTGGAACGTTCCGGCGCCGGAGCGATCTTGTCCATGACGGCTTGGACGAAATCTCCGGGGACCTCGAAAGCGGGGAGCGTTTCCGCCGCTTGAAGCAGAACTCGTCGCTCTTCGAGCGCTTCGCGGCAGGCCGAACAGGACGCCACATGCTCCTCGACGGCCTTCTTCTCCCGACCGGCCAGATCCCCTTCGAGATAGGCGTACAGTTTTTCAAGCTTCAGGCAGGTCATGACGGCTCCTCGAGAAGCTTTTTCAACAGTTCTTTGGCCTGGAAGACGCGGTTTTTGACCGTTCCGAGGGGGAGGCCTTTGATCTCAGCCATTTCCTCGTAGCTGAATCCGTTGACATGCCGCCAGACGAACAGTTCCCGGAGAGACAGCGGCAGCTTGTCGATGGCGGCGTCGATCTTCATCCGCAGCTCTTTCAACTCATACCGTCGGATGATGGACGGATTTTGGTCCGGAAGCTGGATCGGCGGACAGTCCTCCTCGCCCTCAGGTTGGGTGTCGATGGACAAGGTCGGGACCTTTTTTTTCCGCCAGTGGTCGATCATGGTGTTCGAGGCGATCTTGAACAACCAGGTGCTGAACTTGAACTGGGGCTGATACGAGCGGAGGGAGGCGTAGACCTTGAGAAAGACTTCCTGGCTGAAATCGAGGGCCATCTCCCGTTCTCGGACCATGCGTCCGATATAGTTGAGGACCGGCTGCTGGTAGCGGCGGACGATCATCTCGAAGGCTCCTCGATCGCCGCGGAGAGTTCGTCGGACAAGTTTTTGGTCTTCATGCATCGAGGACTCAATGTCCTCACGGACTTTATACGGACGGAGACCGAAATAGTTTATTTTTTCCGGGGTCCCGCGTCCTCGATGATCTCGCAGTCCGGAGGGACTTTGATCTCGAAGAGGTCTTTGGCCAGGTCGATGTTCGTCTTGATCCGGCTGAACCCGTATTCGATCTTGTTGTCGGCCCAGTCGAAAAGGACGGCCCGCCGGAGCATCCAGCTCTTCCGGTCGATCTCGAGCAGGATATAAGTATTATCGCCCTCTTCCCGGGGGGTGAGCTTCACTTGGGCGGAGCCCTTCTCGCCGCCGGGGAAGGCGCTCGATTCGATGACGTATCTCTCGGCCAGGCGCGCCTTGCCGAAAAGGATCCCCAGGATACCCGTCTCATGTTCTTCACGGGATATCTTCTGCTTCCAGAGCTGGTTATCCTCGGGGAAATACGAGAGGTAGAGGCCTTCCTTGTAAACGTAGGTCGAGGGTTCGGGGGGGCCGTATTCCCAGCGCATTAGGTCGGGCTTCTTAAAATAGATCTTGCCGGACTGTCTGAGGGGGGCGGAGACCGTGGTCGAGGTGGAGGTTTGGACGAAATCGGCTTGGAAGCTGGCTATGGACCGCAACTCTTTTTCGAGTCGGGCAACGATATTCTGGGGCGACATCTGAGCGAGGAGGCCGAGGGACGAGACCGCCAGGATAGCCAAAACGGATCCAATTCGTTTCATATCGCCCGGATTATAGCATTAATTGGGGTCGCGTCTACACTTTCCACTTTTTGCGGCAGGATGTAGATGCATTCGAAAGCTTTTCCGAAAAAAGTGGAAAGTGTAGACGCGACCCCATATAATCTCTTCCGTATGAGACCCGAGTTCTTCCTCTTCCTGGCCGCTTATTTCGCCCTCGTCCTCCTGGCTGGGTTGGCCTTCTCCCGGAGGATGAAGAATCTCGAGGACTTTTTCCTCGCCTCAAGGTGCCTGTCCGCCGGTCTGATCTTTCTCTCCCTGACCGCCTCGTGGTTCGGGGCGACGTCCATCCTCGTTTCGACCGATGAAGCGATGAGAACGGGCCTCAGCGCCTTCTGGATCATGGGCGTTCCGGCCGTACTCACGGTTCTCCTCCTTGCCTTTTTTCTGGCCCGCCCGTTGCAGCGCTTGCCGATCATGACCATCCCCGACCTCGTCGAACTTCGCTACGGCCGGCTCGTCCGTCACCTCGCTTCCGGGCTCATCATCTGGTACATGGTTCTTCTCGCGGCTTCCCAGATGGTGGCCTTGGGGCAGTTCTTGAAAATGTTCCTCGGCTTATCCTATCTCGCCGGCCTGGGCCTGGCCACGGCCGTCGTTCTCCTTTATTCGATGATCGGGGGTCTTCGTTCGGTGGTTTTCACCGACGTTGTTCAGTTTTTTTTATTGGTCGCTGGAGTGGCCGGCCTGGTCATCTGGCTGGGCGGCTTCTGGTCGGGGACCGCCATCGCCGATCTCGCTTCGCGGGGCGGAAAGGCCGGCTATTTCGATCTTTTTCACAATCTCAAGGAGAACGTCCTGATCGCCTTTTCATTCATTCTGGCCTGGACCATTTCGCCCATCGCCCTGCAAAGGATCCAGGCCGCGCGCGGGGTCCGGGAGGCCAGAACGGGGTTATTCGCCGCGGCCGGGATGCTGTTCCTCCTCTACGCGTCCGTGACTTTCATTGGCCTGGCCTCTCTTCCTCTGTCCCCGGGCCAGCCGCTTTCCCATCCGCTCGTTTCGGAGATCATCGCCTCGAAGGTCGGTCTTTGGTTCGGCGGCCTCCTTTTCGTGGCCGTTCTGGCCGCCATCCTCTCGACCATGGACACGGCGATCAATACCGGCGCGCTGTCCTTGACCCGGGATGTCCATCTCCAGCTCTTTCCCGGGTCCGGTCTCGGTCCCGTCGCCGCCGGCCGCCTCGCGACTCTCCTAGTGGGCTTGCTGGCCTTTCTGGTTGCTACGCGATTCCAGAGCATCCTCAAGACCATCGGGCTGTCCTCCGAGATCATGGCCGAGGGATTGTTCGTCCCCGGCCTGGCCATGATCTTTTCAAGACGGCGCAGACCGCTGGCCGGCCTGTTGAGCCTTTGTCTCGGCGGCGGATATTCGATCCTGAGCTTCCTCGGCGCGGTGAACGTCCTCCCCTTGGGATTGCCGGTCTGGCCTTATTCCGTTCCTTACGGTTTAGCCCTCAGCCTCGCGGGCTTCGGCGCCGGCCTGGCCCTGGATCGTTTCAAACGTAGCTGAGAGTTTACTGCCGGCCCGTTTTCGGCTATGATTTTCGTCGATGGCCTTCAAAGAACGCCTGCGCGGGCTGATCATCGACGCCCTCGGCAAACCCATCATCTGGCTATGGATGAAATCCACCAGTCTGACCATCGCGGGGGAGGAAGGCTACCAGGCGCTGCGGAAAGCGGGCCGGCCGGTGATCCATCTGATATGGCACGGCAAGATCTTCATCGTGCCCTATTTTTTCCGCAAGAGGAACATCATGCCTTTGGTCAGCCCGTCCAGGGACGGGGAGATCGCGGCCAGGATCATGGACGGGTGGGGATACAAACTGCTCCGCGGCTCGGGCACGCACTTCATGAAGAACGCTTGGCTGGACATGAAGAAGGAGCTCCTCGGCGGCGGCGAGGTCATCATCGTCCCCGACGGACCGCGGGGGCCCGATCGCAAACTCAAGCTGGGCTGCATCAAGCTGGCCACGGAAACAGGAGCCGCTCTGGTCCCGTTCTCTTTCTCGACCTCGAAAAAGAAGACCTTGCGCAGCTGGGACCGGTTTCTGATTTTCACCCCGTTTTCCAAGGTCGCGGCCGTTTACGGCCCGCCCATCGAGATCCCTCCCGGGCTGGCCGCCGAGGGCATGGAAGGGGAGCGGCGGCGCGTCGAACGGATCATGATCGACTTCGATAGGGACGTGGACGATTATTTCGACAAGTCATGACGCGGACGATCCGCGTTCCGACGCCAACTCGAGCCGGCTTGACTTTTTAAGCTAAAATGAATACAAAGGAACAATCCGAACTCGTGGAGGGAAAAATGAAGAAGAGAATGATCCGTCTCTTGGGGCTTTTTGTCCTGCTCTTCGGCGCGGTGGCGTTCACGTTCGCTCAGACGGCCGATGAGCGCCTGAAAAAGGGCGACGAGTACTATGGCCAGCTCAACGACGAGAAAGCCCTCGAGGAATACCTGGCCGCCGCTGCGGCCGATCCGAACAATTTCGAAGCGGCGTGGAAGGCCTGCCGGTCCCTGATCGACGTCGGGGATCTGGTCGACGTCAAGGTCAAGGGCAACGACGACAAGCAGAAGAAATATTACAAGGACGCCGAGACATACGCCCGCAAAGCCGTCGCGCTCAACGCCGACAGCACCTGGAGCCACTTCTACCTTTCGGCCGCCCTCGGGAAGTACGCCCTTCTGCTGGGCAAGAAAGATCAGATCGCCATGTCCAAAGAGGTCAAAACGGCGATCGACAAGGCCATCGAGCTCGATCCCAACAACGACCTGGCCTATCACGCCCTGGGCCGTTGGCAGCGCCGCATGGCGGAGATCGGGGGAGCGTCGCGGTTGCTCGGCGGCCTCCTTTTCGGGAGCATCCCCAAGGGCTCCTTCGATGAATCCGCGAAAGCCTTGAATAAGGCGGTCGAACTGAAGCCGGATTATATTAACCACCATCTCGAGCTCGGCCGGACCTACATGGCCCTAAAAAAATATGATCTGGCCGCCCAGGAATTCGAGAAGTGCGATGGCCTGGCCATCGCCCTGACGAAAGATAACGGCTACAAGGAAGAAGCCAAACTGGGACTGGCCGCGGCCAAGAAGAAACTGAAATAAGCTGTTATCGCGAGGATCGCGCCGCAGCGGCCGGGGCCGCGGCTGCGGCGGCGTTGACGATCCCCCAGCCGAAATCGTTGTTCGGCGACGAGGCGTTGCCCGCGGTGTTCATCAAGGCGGCGCGGACCTGAGCCGGGGTCCAGTCGCGATGGGCCTCTAGAAGGAGCGCCGCGACGCCTCCCACAAGCGGGGTGGCGAAGGACGTCCCCGAACCTCTCGTGTAATAATCGCTTTCATCCTGAGCGCGGTTCTGGGCGATCCAGTTGTTGACGCCCAGGGCGCAGACCTCGGGCTTGATCCGGCCGTCGTAGGTTGGCCCGGGCGAGCTGAAGCTGGCGATCTTGTTCGACGAATCCACCGCGCCGGCGGCGATGACGTTGAATCCGTCGGCCGGGGCGATGATGTGGCCCCAGGCGTTGCGCCGCTCGTTCCCCGCGGCGTTGACCACCACCACGCCGAGGCTCGCGGCGCGGTCGGCGGCCCGGGTCGTGACCGCCGTTTTCCCGTCCATGTCCTTGAACTGGTACCAGTCCGTATATCCGAGCGACGAGGAAACGACTTCCGCTCCGAGCGATTCGGCCCATTCGATCCCGGCCGCCCAGTAATCTTCTTCGATGGGCGTTTCGGAACGGTCGTCCTCGGTCCTGGCCAGGATGAAGTCGGCCCCGAAGGCTGGCCCGACCATCTGCCCGAACTTGAAACCGCCCAGGAGCGACCAGGTGGCCGTGCCGTGGCTGTCCGAATAATCTTTTGGATCGTCGAGGTTCTGCTGGACGTCGCCGTCGCCGAAGACGAAGTCCCATTCCGCGACGAGATGGGCCAGGCGGAAGACCTCATGGCTCTTGCGGAAGCCGACATCCAGCAGGCAGACGAGAACCCCGCGGCCGCTCAAGCCCTGCTGGTGGAGGGGAAGGACGTTGATCTGGTTGAGCTGGCTGAACGCCGGCCCGTAAATGGGGCTGGGGGCCGAGGGAAGTCCCAGGAATCGGGTTATTGGCTGAGCGACAGCTTTCTCCCGTTGGAAGCTTCGGACCGTGTCCAATCCCGCCACGCAATCCAGTGAGGCCAGGGTCCGGACCTGCTCGGCGGTGGCTTCGACGCTCATGGCGTTGAGCCAGCGGGATAGGGTCCTGACCCGGGTCGCGAGCGCCCGGACCCGGTCCGTATAGGCGGTCGACAGCGGGACGTCCTCGAGGTCGGCCAGGTTCGTCGCGGGCCGCACTTTCGACCGCCGCCATCGGCAGCGGGCTCGGAGGGTCTGCTGGGTCTCCATGACGGCCTGCAGGCGCCCGGCTTCGCCCTTCAGTCCCTTGTCCCGAAAATAGACCCAGACATGAAGCGGCGCCGAGGCCGCCCGAGTGTCGACCATCGCGGTGAGAAGGTCGACGGAGATCTTGAGTTGAGGATCGGGCTTTAAAGGGAGGGGCGCCTGGACGAACAGGAACAGGCTTACGACGACGAGCGTCCGCTTGAGTTGCGACATGGCGTTCTCTCCCCGCTATTCCGAAAAGACCTGGGCCTCGAAGACCTCGATCACCGCCCCGCGTTTCCACTCGTTCCCGTCCAAGCCGGCCTTCATGCAGCCGTGCCGCAAGTAGGTCTCCAGGTTCCAGGCGTGCTCGACCGGGACCTGGGGCAGCAGGAGGCCTTTGTGATGGCCTTTGGAGACGATGATCCCGTGCCGGCCGACGATGATCTCGCGGATATCCTCGACGGGCCGGGGCAGCGTCAACACGGAGATCTCGATCTCAAGGCAGCCGAGGTCGCTTTCGCCCAGCGGTTCGAAACGATGATCCTGGGTCGCGGCGGCGATGGCCATCTCGCCGACAGCCTCGGCCAACGGCTTCTGCGGCAGCGGATAGCCGATGCAGCCGCGCAGCTCGCCGTTGACTTTCAACGTGACGAACACGCCGCGCTTGGATAGAAGGACCGGATCGTCGGTCTCGGCGGAGAGGGTCCGATCTTCCTTGATCTTGGCCGAGACCGCGTCCCGGGCGAGATCGAGGAGAGACTCTTTCTGTTCGTCGTTCAAGAATTCGCTCATGTCGGGATCCGTCCTTTTTTGGGCAAGGCGGCCTCAAGAGTGATGGGGATTTGCTCCAGGACGTAGCGGCCGTCGTAATCGATGAGGTAGCCGATGAGGACGGATGCCGCGGCGGACCGGGATTCGATCGCCAGGAAGAGCTTGCCGCAGGCGAACGGCTGGAGGAGGGTCCTTTCGTCCTTCTCGCCGGGATTGACGTGGAAAAAACCGATGATCCGTCCTTCGAAGACGGTGTCGAGGACCTCCAGATTCTTGAGCGATGGCTGGAATCCCCGGGGCACGGGGAAGGCCTTTTCGACGAAGAACCGCCGGCCCCTTTTATGGCCTATCAAGAGGCCCGCGGCGTTCCTCCGCGGCGCGATCGCCTTGACCGCCCGGAGCGTCTGCTGGGCCTCGATGGTCAGGAAAGCGTCCATCGAAGGAAATTATAATTCTTTATTTGGGGTCGCGTCTACACTTTCCACTTTTTCTAGAGACCTTCGGCTATTCGGATGATAGTCGTAAAAGTCAAGGGACGAGCCTTCGCGGCGGAAGTGGACCCCCGGGCAATACCCGGGGCCCCGGCCGCCGTGGAAAGTGTAGACGCGACCCCCTTTTCTTCTGTGCCGCGGTCCGGATCCGTTTTTAATCCAAGGCGCCGACCGCGCTCTCCACGGCCTCGAGGATCTCGCCCGATCTTACCAGCGCTTTCATAATGTTGTGGTCGACGTAAAGCGGCCGGTCGACGTCGAGGTGGGGGACGTGTCTGCGGATCACGCCGCGCGCCGCCTGGACGCCCCGGCCCGGCGTGAATTCGCGGAAGTCGAGGGCCTGGGCCGCGGCCATGAATTCGATGCCGAGGACGCCGTAGGCGTTGTCGAGGATCTGCCCGTTCTTGAGGGCCGTGTTCATCCCCATCGAGACGAAGTCCTCCTGGTCGGCCGCGGCCGGGATGGATTGGATCGAGGCCGGAGCGGACAGGATCCTCTGCTCGACGATCAGCGTGTCGGCCGTGTATTGGCTCAGCATCATGCCCGAGAACATTCCGGCGCCCTTGGTCAGGAAAGCGGGGAGGCCGACGCTCAGGGCCGGGTTCGTCAGCCGGTTGAGGCGGCGCTCGCTGAGGACGCAGACCATGGTCACGGCGGCTCCGATCATGTCCATCGGCAGCGACACCGGCGAGCCCTGGAAATTGGCTCCGGTCAGCGTCAATTTGTGCTCGGCCAGGAAGATCGGGTTGTCGGCGACGGCGTTGAGCTCGATCTCAACCTGGCGGCGGGCATGGGCGACGGCGTCGTGGGCGGCGCCGATCACCTGGGGACTCGAACGCATCGAGTAGGCGTCCTGGACCTTGGTCTTGATCTTGCCGCTGACCAGATCGCTCCCCTGGATGCACTTCATGATGGCCTGAGCCGAGCGGATGGCGCCGGGGAAACCTCGCTCCCGGTGAAGGCGCACGTCGTACGGTTTGAGGTTGGCGATCAAGGCCTCGAGCGACATGGCGCAGGCGATCTCTGTCTCCTTAAGCCAACGGTTGATATCGTACAACTGGAGGGCGCTGATGGCTGTGATCATGTTGGAGCCGTTGATGGCGGCAAGGCCATCCCGTGCCTGGAGGCCGGGGATGGGAATCCCCGCGCGTTCCATGGCCGTGCGGCCGGGCAGCCGCTCGCCCCTGTAGAAGGCCTCGCCTTCGCCCATCAGCAAGAGCGCGATCTGGGACATCGGGGCGAGGTCTCCGCAGGCGCCGACCGATCCTTTTTGGCAGACCACGGGCGTGACGCCTTTGTTGAGCATGTCCACGTAGGTCAGTGTGATCTCGGGTCGGCAGCCGGAACGGCCTTTGGCGTGAACGTTGATCCGGCCGGCCATCGCCCCGCGGACGTGCTCGATGGGCGCCGGGTCGCCGATGCCGGCGGCGTGGTTATAAATGAGATATTTCTGGAAATCCTTGACCTGTTCGTCGGTGAGGACGACCTCCGAGAATTCGCCGATGCCGGTGTTGGTGCCGTACATGATCTCCCGGGCTTTAATCTTCTCTTCGATCATCGCCCGGCACTGCTTGATCTTGGCCAGAGATTCAGGATGGAGCTCGACCTTCTCGTTGTTCCTGGCGATCGAGGTCAGCTGCTCGACCGTCAGTTGGGATCCGTTCAGAATGATGGCCACACTGTCCTCCCATCTTCTTAAAATGAGCCTATATCATAGGGGAAAATAGGGGGAAAATCAAAAGGTCCGTGGGGAATGGGCCGTTCATAATCCCCCCCCACCCCCCTTTAGCAAAGGGGGGAGAAAAAAGGCGTGCCCCCCTTCAGAAACGGGGAAAGGGGAGTAATTTTGAGCGGAGACTGGTTCCCCAGGGGGCCGGGGGATACCGCCCCGCTCTCCAGCGCCGCTAGGCTAGGCCGACGAGAGGCAGAAGGAGCCGCAGGCCCAACCAGATCGTCAGGCCGCCGAGCAGATCGAAGAGCATCCCCGCCCGGATCATCTTCGTGATGGGGACCAGGCCCGATCCGTAGACCATGGCGTTGGGCGCGGTCGAGACGGGCAGCATGAAGCCCCAGCTGGCGCCCAGCGTGGCCCCGATCGCGGGGGGGAGGGGATTGACCCCGGCCGCCAAGGCCAGGGAGATGATGACCGGCACGACCATGTTGGCCGAGGCCGTGTTGGAGGCGGCTTCGCTGACGAGGATGGCGATGAAGATGGCGGCCAGGGTGATGCCCCACATCGAGCTCGCCCCGCTCAAACGGAGCAGGCTCTGGCCGACGGCGTCGGCCAGCTTGGTCTGGATCATCAGATCGCCGAAGGCGATCCCTCCGCCGTAGAGAAGAAGGACACCCCAGTCGATCTTCACCGCCTGTTTCCAGGAGATCGTGAACTCCTTTTTTTCCCAATCGACGGGCAGGACGAAAAGCAATAAAGCGGCGATCAGGGCGGCCGCCGCTTCGGGAACGCGGGCATTATAAAACCCGGCCGCGGCGGACCGGCTGCCCCAAACGAGAGCGATGAATCCCGGCGCGATCCACAGGACCACCGCGACCAGGAAGGCGATCAGGGCGTTCTTCTGGCCCCGGCTCCAGCGTCCCAGCTTGGCCAGTTCCCCCTTGACGAACTCCGCCCCGCCCCGGAGCTCGCCCTGTTCCGGCTTGTGGAGCGCGTACATGAGAAAATACAGCAGCCCATACATCACCACCAGCAGGGGCACGGCGAAGAGCATCCATTGGAAGAACGGGATCTTGATCTTGGTGAATTTTTCGATCAGGGAGATCCCGATGATATTCGGAGGCGTTCCGACGGGTGTCCCGATCCCGCCCGCGGACGAGGCGTAGGCCGCCATCAGCATCATGGCCGTGCCGAAGCGAAGCATCTTGGGGTCGACGGGCCGTCCGGTCCTCCGGGCGGTGAGATCGGCCGTCGTAGTGATGATGCCCAGGCCGATGGGAAACATCATGGCGCAGGTGGCCGTATTGCTGATCCACATGGAGACGAAGGCGCAGATCGCCCCATAAGCGAACAGGACGCGGCCCGAACGGTTGCCGACCCAGCGAAGCGACAGGATCCGGTAGGCGAACCGCCTATCCAGGCGATGATAGGACATGGCCCGGGCCAGGATGAAGCTGCCCAGGAAAAGAAAGATCATGGGATCGGCGAAGGCGGCGAAGGCCGTCTTGGCGGGCGCCACGTCGAAGACGACGGCCAGGGTGGCGCCCAGGACGGCCGTCATGGGCAGGGGAATGGGCTCCGTGATCCACCAGACGACGACCCAACCCAGGATCGCGGCCAGCGTGTGAGCGGGCCGGCCGAGCGCGGGCATCGGGACGAGGGCGAGGACGACCGCCGCGAGAGGGCCGAGGACCAGGCCGACGGTCTTCCGCCATTCCTCGAACCGCTCTTCCCGCGGGGTCAGTTTTTCCCGGAAGGGAGATTCATCGCTCTGGTGGTCTTCTTGGCCCGCCGTCATGGATGATCCTCTTCGGCCGTTTCGGCCCAGACCATGATCGCGTTGCCGCGCATGAAGAAGAGGAGTTTGTCGAGACGGGAGATCAGCCAGACGAGCGGATAGACGAACGTATAGAGCTTGAAGGCCTGGCTCTGCGAAGAGAACTCGTCCGCCGTCGTCGGCCGGATATGGCCGTCGCGGAGCTTGGCTTGCGGCTTTTTCGAGAGCAGATTGATATAGACGGCGTTCAGGACGAGCTCGAGGAACTCGGTGAAGAACCGCGAATAGGTCTTGTGCGCGACGATCCTCAGCCCGGCCTTGGCGCATTTCGTTTCGAGGTCCCGCCGGCCGTATCCTTCCCGCTTGTGGCCGTAGAATTCGAGCTTGAGACCGACCCTCGGCCGAAGCTTCTGGAGGAGGAAGAATTTCCCCGTGTGCGGCGTGACGAGGACCAAACGACCTCCGTCCTTCAGGACCCTGCGGATCTCCCGGAGGGTGAGGTCGTCGTCGTCCACATGTTCCAAATAATCGAGGCAGACGACCTGGTCGAAGGCGCGGTCCTTGAAGGGAAGAGCTTGTTCGCCCATCTGGACGAAATTGCGGCCGAGCAGGGCCTGGCTCGATCTGACGTTGATGAAATCGAGGTCGGTGCTGACCCAAGTGCCGCCCTTCCGCCTCAGAAAATAGCTCAATATGCCCTGGGCACAGCCGAGGTCCAAGAGCACATCGTTCGGGCCGACCGGAATCCGGCGCTCGATCAGGTCGATCTTCTCTTTTTTCTTGAGGGACCGCTGGACCATCCGCAGCTGCCAGGGCTTGAGTTCCATGGCCCGGATTATAACAAAAATCGACGGGCTTGACGAAATTGATGGGGACATGTTCCGAATTCTCTTGAATTCGGTACGTGTCCCCGACTTTTTCCTCAATTTGACATTCGTTTGAATTTAGAATTAGTATAAATCCGGAAAGAGCCGTGAAATACAAGATCATCGTCGTCGGGGCGCTCGAGACCAATTGCTACCTTGTCTACTGCGAGGATACGCGCGCCTGCGCCGTCGTCGATCCGGGCGCCGAGCATGAACGGATTTTCCCCGTGATCTTCGAGGAAGGGCTGACTCCAATCGTTCTCATCAACACCCACGGCCACATCGACCATATCGGGGCCAACAAGGACATCAAGGAGCATTTCGGCGTTCCCCTCTATATCCACGCGGGTGACAATCCGATGTTGGGCAAGGTCCAGCAGCTCGAGCTCAGCCTGTTCCTGGAGGCCAAAGATTCTCCTCCCGCCGATCACTTGATGACCGACGGCGAGGAGATCCGGATCGGGAACGGATCCCTCCGCGTCCTCCATACTCCGGGGCATTCGCCCGGGAGCGTCAGCCTGCTGGGCGACGGTTTTCTTCTTTCCGGGGACACCCTGTTCATGGAGGGCGTGGGCCGGACGGATCTTCCCGGCGGCTCGCAGAAGCAGCTCGAGCAATCCATTCGAGAGAAAATCATGACCCTGCCCGACGAGACCGTCGTCCTTCCCGGCCATGGTCCCCATACGACCGTCGGCCAGGAACGGGCCGACAATTCGTTCCTCACATGACCTCGCCGTCGCCTCCGTCCGAGGACATCCTCTCCCAATTCCAGCTCTTCCTAAGGGCGGAAAAGACCCTTTCGGACAATTCGGTCCAGTCGTACGGCCGGGATCTGTCCAAGTTCCTGCTTTTCCTTAAAAATGAGAAGCTGTCTTGGGCGAAAGCCCGCGAAGCGGACCTCGTCCGGTTCATTCACGGGCAGAGCCAGGGCGGACTGTCGGCCCGGTCGCTCGCCCGCCTGATCTCGGCGCTCAAGGCCTTCTACAAATTTTTGATCGTAGATGGACGAGCAAAAAAAAACCCGACCATCCATCTGTCCTCGCCCAAAGCCTGGTTTTCCCTGCCCAAATTTCTGACCGTCAAAGAGGTCCTTACCCTCCTCCGCCAACCCGACCCGGAGGACGTCCATGGCGTCCGCGACCGGGCCATGCTCGAGGTCATGTACGCCGCCGGCCTCCGCGTCTCTGAACTCGTCGGATTAAGGGTCGATGACATCCATCTCCGGGACGATTTCGTGCTCTGCCGCGGCAAGGGAGGCAAAGAGCGGATCGTCCCCGTCGGCGGGGCCGCCGTCGAGGCCGTCCGGAAATATCTGGAGGAGGCGCGGCCGCGGCTATTGAAGCAGCCGACGGACGCCCTGTTCCTGACGAGGCGGAGCGGACCGTTCACCCGGCAGGGTTTCTGGAAAATGCTGCGGCGGCATGCCCGGGCCGCCCATATGACGGCGAAGATCAGCCCTCATGTGCTCCGGCACTCCTTCGCCACGCATCTCCTGGAAGGAGGGGCGGACCTCCGCTCGGTCCAGCTCATGCTGGGGCACAGCCAGATCACGACGACCCAGATCTACACCCATGTCAGCCGCGACCGGCTGCGCAAAGTCTACGATAAATTCCATCCGCGGGCATGATACGGGGTCGCGTCTACACTTTTCACTTTTTTCCCATGACGTTCGGTGGCCCGAAGTATGGCCACAAAAAGTGGAAAGTGTAGACGCGACCCCAATCTATTCCCCGCTTAGCTAACGAGGAGTGATCTCGATCTTCACTTTAGTCTTATGGGCGTTGGCCTGGAAAATCGTCCGCTCTTGCTTTTGGACCCAGGCTTGATGTTTCCAGGTCCAGTCGAAGGTCTTTTCGGCGGGGCCCCGAAGGATGGCCTTTTCATCCATGACCAGGTTGTTGGACCCGGTTCTGACGAAGAGGTCATAATTGAGATAGCCGAAGCGGGCGATATTCCCTTTAGTGGCGGGGAAGATGAGCTCGAAGCCTTCGGCCGCGATCGTTCGGGGAACGGTGAAGCCTTCGATGGCGAAATCGACGTGTAGACCGTCCTCCAGCTTCAGGATGTAATTCACTTTCAGGGCGGGTTTATCGGGGAAGCCCCTCGTGGTCAGGACGCGGAGCGCGCCCTCCGCGTCGGCCTTCTCTTCGATCTCCCACGTCGTCAGATCACAGTCGTTGTGGACAAGGAGATAGTCCTCGTCGTCTTTTCCCATAGTCCCCGTCCAGCAGAAGACGAAGGCGTAAGTGCCCGAGACCTTGACGCCGGGCGTCTCCATCCGATAATCGCCGCGGACCTCGACGGTCATCTTGACGTCCCACGACGGTGGTCCGTTCTTATTGGTCGCGGCTGGGAAGGAGGGGAGGACAAGGCATAAAATAAGAGACGCCGGCCACAGCGGTCGCCGCCTCCAGAATGTTTCGCTCATCGAAGTCCATTTTAGCCTTTTTCCCGTCGGCTTTCAAAAGCGTCAAGGGACGAGCCTTCGCGGCGGAAGCGGATCCCCAGACAAAGCCTGGGGCCCCTGCCGCCGTCGAACCGCCTGTCGTCGCCACATTCCTCTTGACAAGCGTCTGGTCCATGCGTTAGCCTTAACAAGTAAACTAATGAGTTTTATCATTAAACGATCCAGTATTGATCATGAACGTGAGGGTTTAATACATGAAAAAAAATGATCTGCGCGCCGCCCGGGAGGTCCAACGGCGACGGGAGAACCGAGAGACGATCCTCCATGCCGCCCAGGCCGTCATCCGACGCAAGGGACTCAGCGCCGCCTCCATGGACGAGGTGGCCGCCGAAGCCCAGTTCTCCAAGGCCACCCTTTACAGGTATTTCCGGAGCAAGTCCGAGCTCGTCTTCGAGATCCTGACCCATTTTCTCGAGGACCTGGACATCCGGCTTCGGAACGTCCGGAACCAGACGGACGGCGCCCGGGAACGGCTCAGGGACTGGATCTCCTGCTCCCTGCGCGTCCTATCGGAGAACGAGAGCCTCACCCGCGTCTTCCTTTTGGACCGGTCTTTCCTGCGTCTTCTCCAGATCTTCGTCGGCAAGCAAACCGGGGCGGGCACGGACGCTGAGAAGAGATTCCTTCACAAGCTCATAACCAAGCGGAAGGCCATGCTCGAGGGTTCGAGGTCCCTTCTCCGGGAGGGTGTCGCCTCCGGGGAGTTCCGGCCGATGGACCTCGAGGCGGGCGTCATGTTTATCGAGGCCGTCATTGAAGGCTATTTCGTCGAGAAATTCTGGGACGATGCGAAACCGGATGTCGAAC
Source organism: Candidatus Aminicenantota bacterium (assembly GCA_030691735.1). Classification (GTDB taxonomy): domain Bacteria; phylum Acidobacteriota; class Aminicenantia; order Aminicenantales; family UBA4085; genus JAPKZI01. Next base: position 10,834 of record JAUYDS010000073.1, on the reverse strand, counting down.
GGGACGCCGGCCGCATCGTCGATTTCATTTTTTGCGGCATTCAAAACAACACCCTTCTAAGAGGAGACGCGTCATGAAGAAAGCCGGGATCATTCTCCTGATCTTCGCCGTCGGGTGGGGCGGTTTATCCTTCGCCCAGGAAAAGATCACTTTGACGCTGGAGGACAGCCTCAAACTGGCTCTCCAGCAGAACCCGTTTTATCTGGCCGAAAAGGCCAAGGAGGATCAGGCCTCAGCCATGGTCCGGGAAGCCTTCGCCAATTTCTTCCCCTCGCTTAACGCCCAGGGGACGCACATCCTCGATAAAAAGGTCATGACGATCGAGATGCCGTCCCTCTTCGGGATGCCGGCGCAGAAGTTCAAGCTCGATTTCACCCGGGACTATCAGTTCGCTCTGACCTTCTCCGTTCCTTTATATGCCGGCGGAAGGATCATGTCCGGCTACAAACAGGCCGACTTCAACTTGCAGGCGACCCGAGAGTCCATTCGGCAGTCCATGCAGGACACGGTCTTCAACGTTAAAAAAGCCTTCTACGGCAATCTCCTCGCCCGCAAATTCGTGGATGTGGCCCAGGAGGCCGTGGACCTGGCCGAGAAACACCTGAAGAATGTCAGGAGCCTCTACGAGGTCGGCATGGCCTCCAAATTCGACCTGCTGCGCTCGGAAGTCCAGGCGTCCAACCTTAAGCCCCAGCTCATCCGGGCCAAGAACGGGCTGAACACGGCCGAGCTCGGTTTGAAGATGCTGTTGGGACTGGACCTCAAACAGCCGATCGAGGTCAAAGGGGAGTTGAGCTATCAGGCGTTCGAAGCCGATATGGACGCCAACGTGTCCCAGGCGCTGGCCAGCCGTCCGGAACTCGTTCAGCTCAATTATCAAAAACAGATGGCCGCCGAAATGGTCAAGATGGCGCGCGCGGCCTATGTCCCGACGCTCGCCGTCGGCGGCCAATACAACTACTGGGGCAACCAGTTCAATTTCAAGAAAGACAATTGGGAGAGCTATTACTCCATCAACCTGGTCCTGAACGTCCCCATCTTCAACGGCTTCGTCAACTCGGCCAAGGTCGGCGAGTCGAAGGCCATGCTCAAACAGCTCGACTACGGCCAGAAGGGCCTGACGGAAAGGGTCAAGTTCGAGGTCCATGACGCCATCCTCAACCTGGGGCAGGCCAAAGAATCGCTTTTTTCCCAGGAGAAGAACGTCGAGCAGGCGCAGGAAGCCGTGCGGATCGCCGAGCTGAACTACAAGGAAGGCCTGGCCACGAACCTGGATGTCAGCGCCGCCCACGTCGCTCTGTCCCAGGCCCGGACGAACTATTCCCAGGCCCTTTTCGATTACGCTCTGGCCCTAGCCCAATTGGAAAAGGCCATCGGCGCCGGACGGGACGTTTCCCTCGAAAAATAAAGGAGGATTCCGATGAAGAAATCAACCGTTATGGTCGGTCTGGTCATCCTGATGATGGGGGGGATGCTCGCGGCCTGCCGAGGGACCCGTCAAGCGGAGACGGCCAAGGAAACCGCGGTCTTGGCGACCCCGGTCAAGGTGACCAAGGCCGCGAAGCAGAGGATCTCGGAAACGCTCACCTATACAGGGACGTTCGAGGCCGGGGAGAAAATCAACATCACGCCCGAGACCGCCGGCAAAGTGGCCAAGATCTATGTCGAGGAAGGCCAATTCGTCTCAAAAGGGCAGCTCTTGGCCGAATTGGACACCGAATCCATCCGGCTCCAATTGAAACAAGCCGAGGCCGGTTTAGCGGTCGCCGAAGCGAATTTCAAGAACATGGAAAAGAACAAGGAACGGATGGACCGCCTGCTCAAGGAAAAGGCCGTCTCGGACCAGCAGCACGAACAGGTCAAACTGGGATACGACGCGGCCAAGGCCCAGCTCGAGCAGGCCCAGGCCGGCTTGAACCTGGCCCGGCACTACCTGGACGTGTCCATCATGAAAGCGCCCTTTGCCGGCGTGATCGCTTCCAAGAACGCCCAGGTCGGGGACGTCATCAATCCGATGATGGGAGGCTTCGCTCCGGTCTCGGGCGTCTTGACGCTCATGGATTTTTCGCGGATCAAGATGGTCTTGGATGTCTCTCCCGGCGAGGTCGCCCGGATCAAAAGGGGCCAGATCGCGCGCGTGAAAACCTCCTCTTTGGCCGGCCGCGAATTTCCGGGGTCCGTCACCCTCATCAATCAGACGGCGGACGCGTCCTCCAAGAAGTTCCGGGTTGAAGTGACTGTGAACAACTCCGATCAAACCCTCCGGCCCGGCACTTTCGGCCAGGTCGTTTTGGAGGTCAGCACAAAAGACCTTGTCCTGGCCTTGCCCCAGAAAGCGATCATCGATAACAAATACGTCTTCTTGGCCGAAGGCGGAAAGGCTGTCCGGCGGGAGGTCGTGCTCGGTCTGCAGAACAAGGACATCGTCGAGGTCGTCAGCGGCTTGAAAGAAGGCGAGGTCGTGATCGTCGAAGGAAATTACGGTCTCGCAGACGGATCGCCGATCGACATCCGCTGAAAGGCTACCCATGAAGCTGCCTGAATTTTCCGTTCATCGAAGGGTCTCGACGACGATGATCGTCATGATCCTCGTCGTCGTGGGATTGATCGCGTTCTCCCGGCTCGGCCTGGATTTCTTCCCGGACATCGAATATCCAACGGTCACGGTCATCACCAACTATCAAGGAGCCTCCTCGGAAGATATCGAGAAGTCGATCACGCGGCTGCTGGAGCAGGTGGTCAGCTCAGTCAACAAGGTTCGCAAGGTCACTTCGCAGAGCATGGAAGGCGTGTCCATGATCATGACCGAGTTCGTCTGGGGGGCGAACCTGGATTTCGCCGCCCAGGACATCCGGGACCAGATCAAGCTCTATCGGAACTTTCTGCCCAAGGACGCCGAAGATCCGATGGTGGTCAAGTTCAACTTCGCCCAGATGCCGATCATCATGTACGGCGTGACCGGTCCTATGCCCAGCGCCGCGCTTAAAAAGATGCTCGAGGACGACGTAGCGCCACGTCTGGAACGTATCGACGGCGTCGCGTCCGCTCGAGTTTTCGGCTCGGACACGCGCGAGATCCAGGTCGAGATCGATAAGAACGCCCTCGACGCCCGCAAGGTCTCTCTCGACAAAGTCCTGATGGCCCTGGCCATGGAGAACATCAACCTTCCCGCCGGCTATCTCAACGAGCGGCATTCGGAGTATCTGATCCGGACGCTCGGAGAGTACGGCACACTCGACGACATCCGGAACACGGTCGTGGGCGCTACGCCCGCCGGCGAGGTCATTTATGTCAAGGATATCGCCGCCGTCAAGGACGGCCTGAAGGACGTCCGGTCGATCGGCCGGATCCAGGGCAAAAAAGGGGCTTTTCTGATGATCAGCAAGCGGTCCGGGGCCAACACCGCCATCACCGGCGAAGCCGTGAAGAAGGTCTTAGGCGAACTCCGGATAAACCTTCCCGCGGGCGTCGAGTTCAGCGAGGCCTTCGACCAGTCGGCGATGATCCAGCGCGTGACGAAGTACTCCGTGGACGACGCCCTCTTTGGCGGGATTCTGGCCATCGCTCTCATCCTCCTCTTTCTCCGGAACTGGCGGCCGACCCTGATCATCGCCTTGGCTATCCCGCTGTCGATCGTCACCACGTTCATCGCTTTCTATCTAGCCGGCTACACCCTCAACCTCCTGACTCTCGGAGGTCTGGCCTTGGGCGTCGGACGCATGGTCGACGATTCGATCGTCGTCATCGAGAACACCTTCCGCCACATCGAGCTCGGCGAGAGCCGCAAGGAAGCGGCCATCCGGGGAGCCTCGGAGGTCGGCATGGCCGTCACGGCCTCGACGCTGACGACGATCGTCGTCTTTTTCCCGATGGTCGTCGCTTCCGGGATCACGGCCAAACTGACCCGGGGGCTGGCTGTGGCCATCGTCTTTTCTCTCGTCTCATCGCTTTTCGTTTCGCTGACGATCGTTCCGATGCTTTCTTCGCTGCTCCTGCGGGCCAAAGGCGAGGGCCTCGCCTCCGGCCGGGCGCGGCCGGAGAGCCAATTTGAAAAAGCCCGGCGGGCATATCGCCGTCTTCTCGAAAAAGCGCTCCGCCGCCGTGGCTGGATCCTGGGCGGCGCCTTTCTCCTCTTTGCCATGTCTTTCGTCCTGGTGCCCTTCCTGGGAACGGAATTCATGCCGGCCTTCGACGTTGACATGATTTTTTTGAAGGTCAAGATGCCCGTCGGCACCGCGTTGGACGAGACTAACCGCGTCCTGACGGTCGTCGAGAAGATCGTCGCCGGACATCCTGAAGTGCGGACCGTCACGGCCCAAGGCGGGCAGGAATCGGAGGAAGGCCGGTCCATGAGCACCCAAAGCGGATTCAGCACGAGCGGCTCGCACGAGGGGATGTTGTGGATCGGCCTTGTCCACAAGACGGACCGGAAGTCGACCGACCTTCAGGTGCTCGAGCGGATCCGCCGCAGCCTGCCCAAGCTCGAGAACGTCAAGTTCGAGGCCGTCGACGTCTCCGGGTTCATCCTCGGCGGCCAGCAGATCCCGGTCAGCATCAAGATCTACGGCAAGGATCTGGCCGTGCTGAAGGACCTTGGCGACAGGACCGTCGGCCAGATCAGGGATATCGCTGGATTGCGGGACCTGACCCACACCTTGGCCAAGGGGAAGCCCGAATATCGCATCCGGATCGACCGGGAAAAGGCGGCCCAGGCCGGGCTCTCGGTCTACCAGGTCGCCAATATGGTCCAGACGGCCACTCAGGGCAAGGTTGTCTCCCGCTATCGGGAAGGCGGAGAGGAGTTCGACCTCCGCGTCCTGTTCCGCGAGGAATTTCGGAACGACATGGACATGATCCGGAACATCCCCATTTTGAATCCTCTCAACAAGACGGTCTATCTCAGTCAAGTGGCGGCGGTCGAGCCGGGCGAAGGCCCGATCGAGATCAGCCGGGAGAACCAGACACGGATCGTGACGGTCACGGCCAACATCGCCGGCCGCGACCTGGGCAGCGTGGTCAAGGATATCAAGGCCCGGCTGGTCCCCATGGAAAAGGAGCTCCCGGCGGGATATTTCTTCGAATATGGCGGCGCCTATGAGCAGATGAAGGACGCCTTCCTCGTTCTGGCCGGCGTTTTCGCCCTGGCCGTCCTCCTGATCTACATGGTCATGGCCTCCCAGTTCGAATCCTTCCTCCATCCTTTAGTCATCATGTTCACCATTCCGATGGCTTTGATCGGGGTCATCCTTCTCCTGATCATCACGTCTCAGCAGGTCAATCTGATGGTGGGCGTCGGGTTCATTCTTCTAGCCGGAATCGCCGTGGCCAACGGCATCGTCATGATCGACTACATGAATCAATTGAAACGCCGCGGCTTGGAACGGAAGGAAGCGATCATCCAGGGAGCGGTGACGCGGCTTCGGCCGGTCGTCCTGACGGCGTTGGCGACCATCTTGGGCATGATCCCGATGGCCGTCAGCCGATCGATGGGCTCCGAGATGCGGTCGCCTATGGCCATCACCGTCATCGGCGGCCTGACGGCGACGACCTTGCTGACGCTGTTCGTCCTCCCGATCATCTACAGCTTGTTCGAGCGGGTGTCGTTCAAGAATAAGCCCGCGGAAGAATAAAGTCCGGAGCTCATAATCCCCCCACGGCGGCCGGGGGCCCCAGGCTTTGCAGTCCTCATTTGCGAAGCGAATGAGGGCGGGCATTGCCCGGGGGTCCACTTCCGCCGCGAAGGCTCGTCCCTTGACCCTCCCCTTTAGAAGAGGGGGGATGGGAGGGGATCTCTTTAGACCTTATACCTCAGGAAGGCCCCGATCTTCCCGTAATGGTCGAGCTTCGAGGGAGGGGTGATATGCTTGACCTCGGCATGGCTGCGGAAGGCCGATTCGATCGCTTCGTCCACGACGTCGGCCACGGGGTCGGTCGCTTTCTGGCAGCTCGGACAGACCGCCTCATCGAGATAGAGGAACCGGCATTTCGGGCAGATCTTGCCCGACGCGGCGAAATTGTGGGTCACCAGCATCGTCTGGACCTCGACTTGGTTCAGCCGGCGCAGCGTTTCCTTGACGCCGGAGACGGCGAGGCCTCCCTTTTCGAGCTCGGCCACGAGCCGTCGGACGGTCTCGGCTTCGGCCGCTTGATTGAGCTGGTCCTCGAGCTCGACAGCCTCTTTGAGGACCTTGTCGTCACGGTCGGAGGGCTTGGCCTTGAGCCGGCCCTTCAACCGTTCGCGGAGATAGGAGTGGAGGAAGAGTTCCAGCTCCGAGAAGAAGCCGTCCTCGCAGCCCAGGAAGAGCCAATCGAATTTCTCCTTCTTGAACAGATCGAACGTCCGCTGCGAGGCTCTCTTGTAATGCTCGTGCACATGGGCCTCGAGGTGGCGCTCGATGCGGCGGACTGAGGTGCCGTCGAAGTCCCCCTCCTTGTCATGGACCGGGAGCTCGTTCGTCAAGGCGTCGAGGGGCGAGATTTCCCCCATGAAGACGCTGTACCATTTCGCGCTTGGACGTCCAACCAGAAAGACGCAGATGCGATGATATCGGCTCAGGATCTGGGACAGCGGCCGGATATAAGGATTGTGGTCGAAGAGGATCCGGTCGCGCGGGGGATGGGGGAGGTGAATGTCTTCCCAAAACCGTTCCCCCTGGCAGGAGAAAACGGCCACTCCGTGCGAATTGGAGGTCATGTTCTGGGAGCAGAAATCGGTGATCTTGTCCAGGTCCCCGCCCAGGGACGCTTTCCTGTCCTTCTCGAGGGATAGGGCTTCGAGGCGCGTTCGGCCGACGGCCAGAAGGTTCTTGGCCGTGACGAGGATCTCTTTCCTTGACTGGCGGCTTTTATCGGTGTTGAGGAAGAACGAGGTCGTCAGGAATTTCTCGCTCTTGAAACGGGAAAGGTTTTCCATCTGTTGCCGGCTCAAAAGTTTCATAAAACCTCCTTCAGTGGATTGTGTTTTAAAAACGCCCCTTCTTGTTTTTATCGAGACTCAGGACGCGCTCTCTCGTTAAGGAGACGGTCATGCATATTTAACAATAAGAGCGAGGGGGCCGTTTGTCAAGTGGAAGGGCTCGGGGAATAAACTCGCTCCCCGGCGGAAATCTTTTCGCCTGCATTGTTCGGTTTTTCCGGTTGCGGAGATAGAGGTCGACGCGGCGACAGGGTGGCCCCCGGCCCCCTGGGGAACCAGTCCCGTCGGTTCCCCCCGCCGAAGCGACGGGGCCCCCCTCCGCTATGGGGGCCTTAGGGCCAACCCTGCCTCCGCGTCCTTGAATCGTCCGCCGAAAAAACGAACCGCAGCGGCAAGATTTCCTAAAGGTCGCTTCGCCTTCTTCCCCTCGCCCAAGATGATAGAAGAGGTATTAGTTTTATATGGAGCAAGGATCAAATTCGGTGAGTTATCAATCTGTGAGAGAAGAAGCGGGCGAAAGCTCAATCATGGATTGAACCGAACGACAAGATCGGGAAATGGCTGAAGCGACCATGGAGGGTTCAGCCTTTCCGAGCCGTCCTTAGAGGGAAGCCGGCCCGGAAGAGGCCGGCCGGCGAACCATGTTTGAGCTTCCCGGCGCACCCCCGTCATTAGGAAGCCGGGAAGCGAGTTGTGAGCCGCCGAGAAGGACGGTGAGGAAACGGCGTTAAAAACCCGAGTCGGGAGCGAAGCCGTTTCCCGATCTTGCCGATACGACCCGCGACAAGGAGAGCTTTCGCCCGCTTCGAGCGAGCCCCCCTTTACTCATGGAGGCCATGATATTATAATACGGAAGCTTTCATAGGCTTACAGGCGTGCGGAAGTGGCGGAATTGGCAGACGCGTAAGCCTCAGGAGCTTATAGCCGATTATAAGGCTGTGTGGGTTCAAGTCCCACCTTCCGCACCATGAAGAAAAACGTCCTCCTGATCAACCCTTGGATCACCGATTTCACGGCCTACGATTTTTGGCTCCGGCCGCTCGGACTTCTCTACGCCGCTTCGATCCTCCGGGACAACGCGGACGTCGACCTCCGTCTCATCGATTGTCTCGACCGGTTCCATCCCGGACTGCCGCCGCCGGCGAGGTCCAAACCGGACGGCCGCGGCCATTTTTTAAAGGTGGAGATCCCGAAGCCGGAGGTCCTGAAAACCGTCCCGCGGAGGTATTCACGCTACGGGATCCCGATCGATCTGTTTTTATCTGAGCTGGGGCGCGGCCCGGTCCCGGATCTCGTCCTGATCACGTGCACGATGACCTACTGGTATCCGGGCGTCCAGCTCGCCGTCGAACTGGTCCGCCAAAAATTCGGGACGGTCCCGATCGTCCTCGGCGGCATCTACGCGACACTGGCCGAGGATCATGCCCGGCGTTTCTCGGGAGCGGACATGGTCCTACCCGGCCCGGCGGAGAAGAGGATCCTGCGCGCCGCCCGCGAGATCTGGGGCGACGGAAGCGTCCGCGATGCGGACTTCCCATCGTTCCGAGACTTGCCGCGGCCGGCGCTGGATCTCCTCGGAGACAAGCGTTCCCTTCCGCTCCTGACTTCGCGCGGCTGCCCGTTCAGGTGCACGTTCTGCGCTGGGCCGCTCCTCTATGGCCGTTTTGAGCAGCGAGAACCCGCCCGCGTTATCGAGGAGATCGCCGACGCCGTCGACCGCTATGGAACGCGCGATTTTGCTTTCTATGACGACGCCCTTCTCCTCAAACACGAGTCTCATATCGTCCCCATCTTGGAAGACGTCGTCCGTCGAAAGCTGCCGATCTTCTTTCATACGCCCAACGGCCTTCATGTCCGGGAGATCGACCGGGACCTGGCCCGCCTCTTCGCCCGGGCCGGCGTTCTGTCGCTTTATCTCAGCCAGGAATCGACCGACGAGGACGTGATCCGCGAAGCTTGTCCCAAAGTGGGGCGGGGCGATCTTGAAACGGCGATCGGACATCTCATCGAGGCCGGTTACAGGCGGGAGGACATCCATGTCTATCTCATCACCGGGCTGCCGAATCAAGACGTGGCGGGCATCAAGGAAAGTATTCGGGATGTCCGCGGGCTCGGGGCCAAGCCCCGCATGGCCTATTTTTCGCCGATCCCCGGGACGCGCATCTGGCGGGAGCTTGTCGAGCAGGGCCGGCTGAAGAAGGACGCCGATCCGCTGATCTATAACAAGATGGTTTTTCCCTATATCTGGGGCGACATCTCCCCCGAGGAATACCGCGAGCTCCAGGCTCTCCTCAACGAATGATATTTGTCTCACGAGATGAAATCTGATATTTTGAGTCTTATGAAACAATGGCCACGCCAACCAGTGCCGAGGAGGCCAACGCTATGAGAAAGACGATGTTCAGGGCGATGGCCGCGGCCCTTGTTTTGATCATAGGCTTCGGTCTGTCCGCTTGCAAAAAAGAAAAGCCGACGCCGGCCGCATCCGCCGAGGCGAACGGAGTTGCGAAAATGGACGTAAAAAAGGACCTTTTCGGCCGCCTTCCCGACGGCACGCAGGTCGAGATCTACACGCTCTCCAACATGAACGGCCTGAAAGCACGTATCATGACCTACGGAGCGATCCTGGTCTCCCTCGAAGTTCCGGACCGGTCCGGCCGACTCGGCGACGTCGTCCTCGGCTATGACGCGCTCGACGGCTACGTCAAGAACAATCCCTATTTCGGGGCGATCGTGGGCCGCTACGGCAACCGGATCGCCAAAGGCCGCTTCACGCTCGACGGCGCCGTTTACAAGCTGGCCGTGAACAACGGCGAGAACCATCTCCACGGCGGCCTCAAGGGATTCGACAAGGTCGTCTGGGACGCCCAGCCGCGGATGGAATCCAACAGCGTCGGCGTGAAATTCACCTATCTAAGCCGGGACGGGGAGGAGGGCTATCCCGGCAACCTCGAGGTGGCCGTCCTCTACACGATCACGAACGACGACGAGCTCAGGATCAGCTACGAGGCGGCCGCGGACAAAGCCACGCCCGTCAATCTGACCCACCACAGCTATTTCAATTTAGCGGGCGGCGCGAGGGACATCCTCGGCCACGAGCTGATGCTTGCCGCCGATCGCTATACGCCCGTCGATCAAGGCCTCATCCCCACGGGCGAGCTGGCTCCGGTCAAGGGAACGCCGATGGACTTTACGACGCCGATGACGATCGGCTCGCGGATCGCGAAAGTCGAAGGAGGCTACGACCATAACTACGTTTTAAACAAAGCCGACGTTGCGACGGGGCTGGCGGCGCGGCTGGCCGACCCGACCAGCGGCCGGGTCATGGAGATCACCACGACCGAGCCCGGCATCCAGTTCTACAGCGGCAATTTCCTCGACGGCACGATCCCCGGCAAAGGCGGCCGGGTCTACAAGAAGCATTTCGGACTGTGCCTGGAGACGCAGCACTTTCCCGATTCGCCGAATCATCCGAATTTTCCCTCGACGATCCTTCTTCCGGGCCGGGTCTTAAAGAGCTTGACCATCCATAAATTCTATACGAAGCGATAAGATCGCGGACGAGGGCGCGGCCTAAAAATGAAACGATAGGCCCAATAGTTTTTCATTTCCTCTCCTTTGAGATCGTCGATTCCGCTCGCTTCATTGAATATTTTTCAATAAACTCAAGCACTTTTATATCCCTAAGCGCGGCTTTTTCAAGCTGAAAAACAGCTTGATTTTAGCTCTGATATGTGATATATTACGATCGCAATGGCAGGGAATCTCATGTCCAAGGGCGTGATCTTCGATATCAAGCGTTTCGCCGTTCATGACGGCCCCGGCATCCGGACGACCGTTTTTTTCAAAGGCTGCCCCCTGCATTGCCTCTGGTGCCATAACCCTGAGGGCATCGCCAAGGGCCAAGAGCTCATGGTT
>JAUYDS010000072.1 GCA_030691735.1 Candidatus Aminicenantota bacterium | reverse complement strand
CGGATGGCCGCGGGTGTCTTCAGCGCCGATAATGGCTTAAACCTTATGCGCGAAGTTCAATTCGCGTGTCTTTCGATGATTTCGCCGTCTTTTTCCTTATAATGTCCGGCGTCCCCGACTTGACCGCGCGCCAGCCTGTGGAGTGTGAGAATTGTATCTTCGGAAATCGGCAGGTCCGCTCCGCGCTCATGGATGAGCTTGAGCGCTTCACGATACCCGTGCAGCTCTTCCTCGTTCCTGTCTTGAAGCACCGGTTTGCCGAAGATGATCGTGTTGACTCGCCCGTTGGCGACCACCACGCCTTCGATTCGGTTGGAAGATACGGCGCTTTCGATCAAAGCATGTTCACGTAGAACCTTCAATCGTTGAAGCGATTGTCGGATAAAAAGCTCTTGTTTCCCGCGGGCCTCGCTGATGTCGGCGATATATAACGATATTGCCGTTGGAACTGTTTCATGTTTGGCGGCCAATTGGCGTAGAGTCATCATTTATTTCTTAAGGCTTTTCAATAAAATCCGCGAAAGCGTCCTTGAGGAGCTTGCTCTGGCGGGTGAAGGCCAGGCGCGGGCTCTTCGTTTCCGTCATGATCGCGATCTCCTGGGTGAGCAAGCGGGCGACGTGCATCGTCTGCCTGGCCCGTTTTTGGGACTCCCGCTTGAAGAGCGGATGATCGCGGTTGATATAGACGACGTTTCCCTCGGAAAAGCATTCCGGTCCGGTTTCGCCGAAGAAATCGAGGCAAACCGAGACAACGTTTTGACCCAGCTTGATCCGGCGGACGATGGCGTTCGGAGTGATCTTTTTGACCAGCGGGTTCCGGCGCTTGGCTATTTTCGGTTTAGGAGGAGAGCCGGACTCAGCCTCAGGGCCGACCGTCGCCTCATTAGGCTTCGCGGAGCCGCTTTCCGCCGCCGCCCCGCCGAGGCCTTTCTCCTCGCCGTAGGGGATGGGCCCGAACGGCGAAAAATCCGGATTCAAAGCCAGGGCCCGGTGAATTCTGGTGAGGGCTTCTTTGACCGCCCTTCCGGCGCGCTTGTCTTCTCCGCGGTCCGCCTCTTTGCCGAGCTTTTTTTCGATGATCCCAACCACGTTCTGGATCGCTTTCAGGAACTCCTGATATTCCTCGGAATCGGTGACGAAATTCGAGCGGTCCGAAGTGATGGGAAGGAAATTGGCGTTGATCTCCCCTTTGATCCGAGCCACGGCCGGCCCCCAGGTCTCCATGCCGAAGAGCTCCTTTTTGACGGTGACGCCTTTGACCTTGACGTCTATGCCCAGGTCTTTGGAAGACGCTGCCGTCTTGGGAATGATGACGATCTCGCCCGCGACCACGCCGAACCGGCAGCCTTCGAGGACCGGGATCCGTTGGCCGGAAAAGGTCCGGGGCGGCACGGGACGGCCGTTGAGATAAACGCTGAAATTCGCCGCCCGGAGGGGCACGCCGTCTTTGATCGTCGCTTCGGATTCTTCGAGATCGAATGGTTTGGTCAGCTCCGAGAGGATGACCGTCGTGCCGTCGCAGCCGACGGAATCCGGAGAAAGTATATCGAGCGGGAGCTGCCAAATGTCCTTCGAGGACTCCCAATTCTTTTTATCGAAAATGACCCGGGCGGCATAGGGGCCGCGCCGGGTGATGACCTCGAAGCGCATGGCCGCGGCGAGAGAGGCGAACTTGCCGATGCCGAATTGCCCGATGCGTTCGCGGCCGAACCGCGGCGAGACCGAGCGGATGACTTTTTCGTCCGAGCCGATGCAGAAATATTGCCGGAGACCATCGGCGTCCATGCCGATGCCGTTGTCGCCGACGGAAATCCGGTCGGAGGCGATATCGACCCGAACCTCGGTCGCATCGGCGTCGTAGGCGTTATTGACGAGTTCGCGGAGGAGCTCAACGCTCTCCGCGTAGAGACGTTCGCCGATGGAAATGATATGTCGTTTATCGACCGTGACTTCGAGGTGCTTCTTCTCGATGACATCCATGGGCTGACTCGTTTCGATTTTAACCGAATCATGCAGCCGGGGTCAAACATGGCCTTAACTTTTTCTGTGATTCAGACACCGAAACCCGAAATGGCCGATAGAACTTGTCATCACGAGGAGCGTAGCGACGTGGTGATCCGACCCAACGGGACGTCCTGAGCGAAGCGAAGGATCTCAAATTACCTCGGACTGGCCTGATGAGATCCCTCGAAAGACTCGGGACGACTCTTCGAGTCGGATTGCCGCGCTCCCTTCGGTCGCTCGCAACGACAAAAAAATCAACGACTTCCCATTTTTATCGGCAATTTCGGGCCGAAATGGCTCGCTTGCTAAGGCCATTGTCGCATGATAAACTGTTAAAAAATGGGAAGAAGGGCGTCGCCAGGGCATGACGTACTTTTTTCAAGGAGTAAATAAATGTCCAAAATCAAGTTGACCAAGAGCATGGGAATGATCTTGTTGGGCATCTGGCTCATCCTGACTGGGCTGATCCCGGTGCTCAAATTGAACTTTAGCGGTTTTCCGGTGATCATGGAGGTCCTGGCCATCGCCGCCGGCGTCTTGATCCTGCTCGGCCGCTAAGCGAGGCGGAAAGGGATTGCGGCAAGAAACGCAGTTCTCAATCCAGACTTCTCTCCGTGTGCCCGCCGCGCTCAATACTCTTGTTTGGCGTTGATAGATCACGTCCCGTCATTCCAGCCTCCCTTCCGTCATTCCCGCGTAGGCGGGAATCCATCCCGTTCGGGCAGGAACCTGGATCCCCGCCTTCGCGGGGATGACAAGAGGAGAAATTTGCGAGACACAATACCTATTTCCCGATTTTTTTCAGTCCAGTCAGGCAAAGAATGGGGATGACTTCTCGATTAAGAATTCATAAACGCCTTATGACCCAGGACGATCGCGGGGATATCCCGGAAGGTCGCCCCGCGCACCCCCGGCCGGATCGCCGTTGGAGAAGGGCCCGTCGCGGCCGGCAGATGGACGAGAACCGCATCGACCGCATCGCTCTTGACGGCCTTCCTCAGTTTGGCCAGCGCTTCGGCTGATTCAGGTCGGACCGTCCGCGTGGCCTTGGCCTCGATCAAGACGAGTCTCCCGCCTTTTTTCGGGACGAGAAAATCGACCTCGAGTCCCTGGCGATCGCGGAAGAAATATAGGTCCCTCCGCCGTCCCGAGTTCATTTGGGCCTTCACGATTTCCGTTGCTACGAAGCTTTCGAACAACGGGCCGAAAAACGGCGATTTCAAGAGTTGCTTCTCGTTCTCCAAGCCGAGGAGGTGCGAGGCGAGTCCGGTATCCGCAAAGTAGAGTTTGGGAGATTTCACCAGGCGTTTTCCGAAGTTCTCGTGGTAGGGCGGGATGAGAAAGATCTGGTGGGTCGCTTCCAGGATATTCAGCCATTCTGAGATCGTCGGAACGGATACCCCGAGGGGAGCGGCCAGGTCGGTTCGATTGAGGATCTGTCCGACCCGGCTCGCGACGAGGGAAAGAAAACGCCGGAAGGTCGTCAAGTCGCGGATGGAGCTTATGCTCCGCACGTCCCGCTCGAGGTAGGTTTGAATATAGGAACGAAACCAAACGTCCGCGGCTTTCGGGCGAGCAAGGACCTCGGGGAATCCGCCAAGCAGGAGCGTCACCCGGGCGGATTCGGCGAAAGAGAAGGGAAGAAGTTGAAACACAGCCGCTCGGCCGGCCATCGATTCCGTCACGCCTTTCATTAGGGCCGGCTCCTGAGAGCCCGTCAGATACCAACCGCTCGCTTTTTTCCCCTCCAGGTCGACCCGCGACCGGATATAATTGAGCAGCTCCGGAAGATTCTGGATTTCGTCGAGGATCGCCGGGAGACGAACCTCCTCAAGAAAGGACCTCGGATCGCTCCGAATCCGTCCGATGACATCAGGATCTTCCAATAGATGGTAGGAAGCCTTCGGAAACGCCCGCCGGAGCAGGGTCGTCTTGCCGGAGCGTCGAGGACCCGTCACGATGAGGACCGGGAATCCGGCTGCCGCCGTTTTCAACGGACCCGCGAGAAGCCTGGGGATATATTGCATATGACAATTCTAAACTTAGATATTATATTTGTCAATAATTTATTCCGCCCGGATCTCAAATCTTTTGACGGCTGGAAACGCAACTCCTCATCATGGTATATTCGTTTTAGAATCGAGGAGAATAAGAAATGACCTCAAATCGCAGGAAATGGCGCTCCATAGGCTTATGCGCCGGCTTGATGAGCCTTGCCTTAAGCGCGGCCGGAGCGCAAACATCGGCCTCCCAGGATCTGGCGTCCTTTCTGGACAAGGCGGCCCAGAAGATCAAGTCCTATCCCCAAAAAGCGAGTTGGACGGCGTCCGCGGTTTCGAAAATCACCAAGATGGACAGGAAATGGACGCCGGAGTCGGTCACCATCGTCACGAAGACGGTCAAGCTTTCGGACGGCGAACGCGATGAGGTCATCCTCAAGGCCGAAGAAACGAAAAAGGGAAAAACCAAGGACATCACGAAGCAATATGCCGAGGACGCCAAGGAGACGAGGGACAAAGAGAGGAAGCGGCGGGCCAAAGAGGGGGACGGCGGCGGCGATGGCCGCCGGGGCGGGAGCATGTCTCTCGACAGCCTTCTGCCGTTTTCCGAACAGAAAAGGGGTCAATTCAATTTCCAGCTGACCGAGAACGCCGCTCTCGACGGGAGGCCGGCCGTTTTACTCGAGGTCACGGCCAAGGTCAAGGATGAGAAGAACTGGGAAGGCCGGTTCTATTTCGATCCCCTGACCAACGACTTGCTGAGGATCGAGGTCCGGCCTTCTGAGAATCCGAGCATGGTCAAGGAGCTCGAGTTCCGGATGACGTTCGAGATCCTCGAAGGCCGCACCCTGGCGGTCAAGAGCTCCTGGATCAAGATCAACGGCGGCTTCTTCCTCAAGCACATCCGCCAGGTCATCGAAGAGGAATATACCGGGTTCGAAGTTGTAAAATAGGAGCTTAGTTAAGCTTTTGCCCGGCGGATGATGGGCCGGTGTTCCGAGGCGAAAAATCGAGGACCTGGAAGGGCTCGACGTCCGGACGGCCGGGCGAAATGTGGAGTTCCGGTTTCTCCCCCAGGACCATGATGGTGCAGCCGTAGGTCCCCCCATTATTGATCCCCGAAACACGATTCGCGTATATCGTTTTAAGAACGGCGAGGTCGATCGCCGCCGAATTGTCCGTGAGCGTCCGCCCGAGAAAATTGAACCGCGGGCAGGAAGTTCTAAACTTTTCCATCGACACTCCGTCCCGTTTCAACCTCGCCAGAAATTTCGGGTCGAGGTCGTCGTTGACCAGAGGATGATTCGTGTGGTAGGTGAATTCAGCCCCCTCAAAGGGGAGGAACGGGATCATCTTTCCCGCCGAGCGCTCGAAACCGGCCGCGTTCAGCGGGCCGCCGAGGACATAGTTCTGCGGAGCGGCTGGCTGGATATCCCGGAGAAATTTCACCGCCTGCTCGTAGGTTTTTTGGCGAAGGATCCCCCGGATCACGAAGGCGACCGGGAGCCCTTTGGGGGAATGCGCGAGCTGAGTGACGGCGTTGACGCAAACGCCGACCGACCGGCTGTTCAATCCGTTCAAGGCGATGACTCCCGGGATCGTGAAGACGAGGGTCTCCAGGCTCTCCCCCTTGTCCCGGATCCGAAGGACCGTCGGAGAGCCGTGATAGAAGCGGGGAATGTCCTGGGTTTGAGAAGTGAACGCGGGAGCCCCTCCCCTTTTCCCGGCGGCGATGGCCGTGCACTTGTCGAGACCGAGGTCCGCGTTCATGACCCAACTCTCGTCGATCAATTGAAAAGCGTACATCGTCTCGAAGTCCACTCCGGCGCCGTCGGCGATGCCGCGGACTTCATCGAGGAGGCCCGGAGTCCACCGATCGATGGAAGGCCGGAAATCCGTGTATTTCAGGAATTTTTCAATGAAATCTTCCGCCGGCACTTTGTAAGTTCTGGCCAGGTCCGCTTTCCAGCGTTTCATGAGTTTCGTGATTTCGGGCTTGAGAGCCTTTCCGTGAATCATCCCCATCTGGTACGGCGTTCCCTCGAGAACGAGGACTCTGAGCTTCCCTTCCCCTTCGGGAACCGAGGCTCCTCCGCTAAGGTGAGTGAGGAAGACGAAAAGGCAAAGACCAAAGGCGGCGTTTCGGATTTTCGTGATCATTTTAGGAATTTAATGCCAAGTTCGTGAAAGTGTCAAGGACGGGGCCGGCAAGGTTCATTCCCGCCGAACTAAAGTCGTGATCGTGGCCGTTTAGAAACCGAGATTTTCTGGGGAACTCTGGTCAACACATGATGGCAGAAATAGCACTGGTTCGTCGTCGCTCCGGGAAAAACGACGCCTTGTCTTTCAAGGCGCGCGCGGACTCGGGACAATCCGGTCTCGAAGACCGCGGACACGAACGGGTTCCGGGAGGCGTTCTCGAGCATCTTCGCGGCCGTATCCTTGTGGATGTCGCCGATGGTCAATCGTTCGGAGTCCGTGGCATAGCCGCAGCAGGGCTTGACGTCGCCGTTGGGCAGAACATAGAAAACATGGCCCGGTCCCCGACAGAAGTCCTCCTTGAACCACTCCTTGCCCCACGGGTCGAGGAGGGGTTCCGCCTTGCCGACCGGGGCCAGATCGATCGTCGTTACGGGCACGAACAGGGAATCATTCCTGATGACCCGATGCCCGCCGACCGAGACGAGCTTCGCCTTCAAGGCCCCGGCCAGGGCTTTCAGGACCGCTTCCGTTTCTTTGTCCCGGGCCCCCTTCACCGCGATGACACGCGCGATATCCGGCCGGTTCCAGATCTTCCGGGCGGTCTCGATGAACAGGGCGGGCTTCGCCGGGTCCTTCCCATGGAACGCGTCCACGCTGACGCCGAAGGACCCGTCGTACCCCCGGTCGAACAATTCCTTTAGGGTCCTCCGCAGGCCCGCCTCGCTCCTGAACCAGGCCGCGTTCGTGGTGACCAGGCCAAATAGGAACCCGTGCGCGACGGCGAATTCGGTTACGGCATAGAGGAACTCGATGTCCAGGAACGGCTCGCCGCCGGTGAACCCGACCCTTTCGACGCCGATCTTCCGGCAGGACCGCAGGAACTTCACGGCCGCCGGTATCGGCAGCCGGGCCTTTCCCCGCTCGACCGAACAATGGGCGCAATTCAGGTTGCAGTCCGTCGTGGACGCGAAGAGGACCTCTTTCGGGGAGAATCGGGTGCCACGAAGGGGTGCTCTCTTGTTTGTCATATGTCCCGGTCCGGAGCCGGCCGCCCGGCACGCTCCCAGCTTATCAGGGGGGATTTCAGAATGACCCGTGTAGGACTCGAACCTACAACCCACAGATTAAGAGTCTGTTGCTCTACCAATTGAGCTAACGGGCCACCGGGAAAGCGCATATTCTAGCCGAGGCGGGCTTTCTTGTCAAACATCCGAGCGCATGGGCTGAACGCGCCGCCCTATTCATATTCTCTAGAGTATTGTACTCATGAGTATCTTATGTTTTTGTTTGGAATTAGGCGTACTTTTTCCCTTTTATATATTCGTCAATCTCTTCTTTGATAAAACGATATTCGCCGCCGATTTTATAGGAAGGCAATTCTTTGGCTTTTGTCCATCTTCTAATCGTGACTTCTGATTTTTGTAAGTATTCTGCGACGCTGGCAATATCAAGCCATGTTCTAAAATCTACGCTGTATTCACTTACAAATAAAAGTTCTACGCCTACGATTTTCCCGTTTGCATCAATATCAACATTGCAATAATCGGAGATTTCTTTTGTTTCTTTTATCGAGCTATCTGAGATTTTGATATAGGCCGCATTTGCTTTTCGGTCGAACGAGACTCTCATGATTCACCTCCTGATCATTGTGTCGTCTAATCAGCTCATTATCATTGCTGTAATGATTTTTTTCTTTTTTCTCTCTATGACATAAGAAATCTTGATTTTCCTATTGTTTATTATTTTTATTGCATTGATATCGCCATGCGGGCCGGGATGCATAACGTCTGCGTCTCTCAAAACCAATTCTAAATCACTTTCGGAGCTGCCTCTTTGCCGCATTCGAACTTTTGCGTGGTTAGTTAAAATATACTCTTTTTGTTTCATTATTTATCATTATTTATTATTATAATACATTTATAATCATTATTTGTCAAGGATATTCAATTTCCTTCGAATCGCGTAATTGAACAGGGCTTTGAGCGTCTTGAAATATCTGACCGGGGCGTCCTGTTGGCGCGGACTCAT
>JAUYDS010000041.1 GCA_030691735.1 Candidatus Aminicenantota bacterium | reverse complement strand
CCTGTTCATGCCGGAGACGAATTCGTCTTCCTTTAGTCTCTTCTTGATATCTCTTTTCATCTCTCTGTCCTATTCACAAAAAGCCATAATCAAACGGACATCTTTTTTATCACATTCCCCCCGAAAAGCCAAGAGTTAGGTCCACATCCATTGATATTCCCCGGAGATTTCTTTACACTTCCCCCATGAAAACGCGCGCTTTTTTGAGCCTTGTCAATATCTTCGCCGTAATGATCCCCTGCCTGAGCGCGGCGGAGCTTCCCCTCCAGCCGTCCGCGCATGATCTCGTCTTTCCGGCCTTTGCCAAGACCTGGGACGAGGCCGTCCCCCTCGGCAATGGGATGGTCGGCGCGCTGGTCTGGAAGAACGGCGGCCGCCTGCGGATGTCCCTCGACCGAGCCGATCTCTGGGACCTGCGCCCCATGGAAAATCTGAACGCTCCGGAATGGAAGTTCCGCTGGGTTCAGGACCAATGGAAGAAGAACGATTACAAGGCCGTCCAAGACCGATTCGACAAGCCCTACGACGCCGATCCGGCGCCGTCGAAGATCCCCGCCGGCGCCCTGGAATTCGAGCTCGGCGGCTTCGGCGCGCCGGAGAGCGTGAAGCTTTTCGTCAGTGAGGCCGTCTGCAGGGTCTCTTGGCCGGGCGGAAAATTTCTCGAGACGTTCGTCCACGCGACCATGCCGGTCGGCTGGTTCCGTCTCAAAGGAGCCGGCAAGGACCTCAGACCTCGGCTGATCATGCCTCCCTTCCAGACGGCCAAGGACAGCGGCCAGACGAACCCCGTCACGGGCCAGGATTTGAGACGGCTGGGTTATGGGCAAGGCCGGGTCAAAGAAAAAGAGAACGCTCTCGTCTATCATCAAATCGGCTGGGGCGGTTTTTACTACGACATCGCCGTGGCCTGGAGAGCGGTCGGCCCGGACGAAATGGAAGGCGTCTGGAGCATCAGCTCCCGGTTCTCGGACGAGCGCAAGGAACCAACCGCGGCGGCGCGGGTCCAGGCCGAGCTCGGCCGGGGATTTTCGAAAAACTTCACCGAACACCTCGCCTGGTGGAGGAATTTCTGGGCGATGTCGGCCATTTCCATCCCCGACGAAATTCTTGAGAAACAATGGTACTTGGAACAATACAAATTCGGGTCGGCCGCCAGGCGCGGCGCGCCGCCGATCTCGCTCCAAGCCGTCTGGACGGCCGACAACGGCAAGCTCCCTCCCTGGAAAGGCGATTTTCATCACGACCTGAACACCCAGCTCAGCTATTGGCCGTGTTACAGCGGCAATCATCTCGAGGAGGGGCTGGGATTTCTCGATTGGCTGTGGGAGATGCGGCCAGCTTTCAAAGAATATACGAAAACTTACTTCGAGACGGACGGGCTGAACGTGCCCGGCGTTTCGACGCTCGACGGCCGGCCTATGGGCGGCTGGATCCAGTATTCCTTCGGCCCGACGGTCTCCGCCTGGCTTGCCCAGCATTTTTACCTGCACTGGCGGTACAGCATGGACCGCCGATTCCTCGAGGAGCGGGCCTATCCCTGGCTGAAAGACGTCGCCGGGCATCTGGAAACGTTGTCGGTGCGCGATGAACATGGGCGGCGGAAACTTCCGCTCAGCTCCAGCCCGGAGATCTTCGACAACAGCGCTAGAGCCTGGTTCGCCCGGACGACGAACTTCGACCTGGCTCTCATCAAGTGGACCTTTCAGGCCGCGGCGGAACTGGCCGCGGAGCTCGGCCGCGACAGTGAAACCCGAAGATGGAAAGCGATCCTCGCCGAATGGCCCGATTTCGCCGTGGACCCGAAGAGCGGCTTGATGTTCGCGCCCGGCCTTCCCTACGCCGAATCCCACCGGCATTTCTCCCACCTCATGGCCTTTCATCCGCTCGGCCTGATCGACCGGTCGAACGGCGCGCGCGACCAGGAGATCATCCACAGCACTCTGGCCACGCTCGACCGCATCGGCCCGGACCAGTGGTGCGGCTATTCTTACAGCTGGCTGGGAAATCTGAAGGCCCGGGCTTTCGATGGAGAAGGCGCAGCCGAAGCCCTCAAGATCTTCGCCACCTGCTTCTGTCTTCCGAACAGTTTCCATGTCAACGGCGACCAGACCAAGTCCGGAAAATCGAAATTCACCTACCGGCCTTTTACCCTCGAAGGGAATTTCGCTTTCGCCGCCGGCATTCAGGAAATGCTGATCCAAAGTCACACGGGGACGGTCCATCTCTTTCCCGCCGTTCCCGCCTCTTGGAAAGACGTCTCGTTCGAAAACCTCCGCGCCGAGGGAGCCTTCCTCGTCTCCGCTACGAGGTCCCACGGCCAGGTCCTCGAGGTCAGGATCGTGTCCGAAAAGGGAGGAAGATTGAAGCTATTGAACCCGTTCGAGTTCGCCTTCACGGTGGACGGCCTATGGAAGCGCCCCTCCGTCAAATGGATCGAACTTGAAACGAAACCGGGCCAGGAAATTCGCCTGGAAGCTCACGATGAATAGAATTATTCAATCCCGGCCGGCGCGCCGGCGATGGTCGTAGCGGCGGAGTTCCTCGCCGGTCAGCCGGGAATGGACTCCGCGAAAACTCCGTTATTTCTTTCTGCGCTCCACAAGGATCAGAGCGATACCCGCGACGATCGCAGCTCCGCCCACGATCGGAGGCAGCGGGATGGTTCTTTTCGTATCGCCCGTGACCTTGATGGAACCGATATCAAGGATTTTCTCCCTGGTCGTATATTGGATACCCTGATAGACCAGAGCCAAGACTCCTAGAACGATGAGAATAATACCCAAAAGCTTCATGGAAATATGCCTCCTCAAATTCAAAATCGGGGGATCTCCTTCGATTTCCCCTTGCCCATACCATCGATTTTCACAAAGCAGCCGCCGGACACGCTCAAGCTAAAGGGCGATGACGCCCAGGAGGGCAAGCCCCAGAATAACGAGGATGATGATGAGAATATCTCTCGTTTCGAGATAGCCTCCCCCGGCATCGGAAGCCGTGATCACGTCTTGCGCGCCGATGACGAGCTGATGTGTCGTCCCCGCCTGCTGAACCGCCGGTTTCTGAACGGCAGCGGCAAAGGAAGAGAGCAATACGACCATCAGCAGGACACTTCCGATCTTAACCCATCTTCTCATTTGACTTCTCCTTTTTTCGAATGTCTTCAAGCCGGGCTCTTTCGATATAGAAAGCCCTGACGCGTTTCATCTTTAAATGCAGTTTTCATGCCAGAATCTTTCCCCGTTCTCAGAATATCAGGAAATTGATTTGAATGCCAGGAAATTGATTTCCTGTCTGGAAAAAGGCGGAATTTCAGGTGACCGTCATCAATCGCCGAATCTGGGGTAAAACCGGGTTTTGACCGGTCTCAAACCTCCTTGACTTGCCCCGGGCCAAGTGATAGAAAGTAAGGATTATTTTGCTCCTCAGGAGGCTCGGATGACGAATTCCCTGAAAAAAATTTCGCTCATCGCTTCGTTGGTTATCGTCTTGGCCGCCTTCCTCTCGGCCCAGACGACACCCGAGGCCTTTCTCGGTTTCAAGGTCGGCGCGGACAGGAAGCTGGCCGATTACGACCAGATCAAGGCCTACTTCGAAAAACTCGCCCAGGAAGCGCCCAAGAAGATCAAGCTCTTCACCCTCGGCGAGAGCACGATGAAGAAGCCTTTGATCATGGCCGCGATCACCTCGGAAGAGAATTTGGCCAAGCTCGACGCTTATCGCGAGATCACCAAGAAGCTGCGCGATCCCCGCACTCTCCCCGTCGAGGAGGCCAAGAAGCTGGCCAAGGACGGCAAGGCCATCGTCCTCATCACCTGCAGCCTCCATTCGACCGAGATCGCCGCCTCGCAGATGTCGATGGAGCTGGCCTATAATCTCGTCGCCGGCAAGACCCCTTTCGACGCCAAGAAGGTCCTGAACGACGTCATCGTCCTCCTCTGCCCCACTCATAACCCCGACGGCAACCAGATGGTCGTCGACTGGTATAAAAAATACGTCGGGACGAAATTCGAGAGCGGCTCGATGCCCTGGCTGTATCATTACTACGCCGGCCACGACAACAACCGCGACTGGTACATGATGAACCTGGTCGAGACGCGAGCGGTCACCAAGGTCCTCTACCACGACTGGCTGCCCCAGATCCACGTCGACGAGCACCAGCAGGGCTCCAGCGGCGCCCGTCTCTTCATCCCGCCGTATATGGATCCGCCCCTTCCGAACGTCCAGCCGCTCGTCTGGCGGATGGTCAACCTCTTCGGCACAAATATGGCTTTCGACCTCCAGCGGAACGGGATGAGCGGCGTGGTCAACGGCCGGAGCTATACGGCCTGGTATATCGGCGCCTGCGACGACACGCCCTGGCTTCATAACGTCGTCGGCATCCTGAGCGAGGCGGCTTCGGTCCGCCTGGCCTCCCCCATCTTCATCGAACCGACCGAGATCCCGAAATCCTACAACGTAAAGATGATGGACTTCCCCGATCCCTGGCCGGGCGGCTGGTGGCGCCTGCGCGACCTCGTCGATTACGAACTGACCATGACCCAGAGCGTGATCAAGACGGCCTCGCTCCACAAGGAAGATCTCCTCTTCAACTTCTACCAGATGTTCAAGAACTCGGTCGAGAAGGTGGACAAGAACCAGCCGTTCGCCTTCGTCATCCCGGCCAAGCAGCATGACTATCCGACCATGCTCAAGATGCTCGACGTCCTGCAGATGGGGGGCGTCGAGATCCACCAGGCCAAGGCCGATTTCATCGCCGGCGGAAAGTTCTATCCCGCGGGCTCGTTCGTGGTGAAGATGGCCCAGCCCTACAAAACGTACGCCTGGGCCATGCTCGAAAAGCAGAAATATCCGGATATGCGGCAGTATCCCGGCGGACCCCCTCAGCCTCCCTACGATAACGCCGGCTGGACGCTTCCGCTCCAGATGGGCGTCGCCTGCGACCAGGTCGACGAGTCGTTCGAGGTCAAGCTCGAACTGCTGGCCAAGACGCCGTATCCCCAGGTCCCGGCGAACCAGGGAGGGGCGGCCTATTTCGTCCTCGGCTCACAGATAAACGCCTCGTATTCGATCGCTTTCGCCCTGCTCAAGGACGCCAAGGCCGAAGTCTGGCGGACCAAGACCAAGGTGGCCAAGAAAGGTTTCGACATCCCGGCCGGGAGCTTCGTCGTCAAAAACTCCCCCGAGGTCAAAAAAGCTCTTCCGGCCCTCCTGACGAAGAATTCCCTGAAGGTCATCGATCTCGATGATGCCGCCGATATCGCCAAGGCCCCGCTCAAATTCCACCGCGTCGGCCTCTACCAGTCCTGGCGCGGCAACATGGACGAAGGCTGGACGCGCTACATGTTCGACGACATGAGTATTCCCTACAAGACCCTGCACAACGAGGACATCAAAGGCACGAAAGAGAAAAAGGTCGAGCTCCGCGCCGACTACGACGTCATCGTCTTGGCCGATGAGAACGCGACCACGATCAAGTCCGGTTCGCGCGGCGGGGCAGGCGGCCCGGGCGGCGGCGGTGCCGGAACCGGCGGCGCACAGCCCCGCCAGCCCGCTTCGACCACGCCCCCGGAGTATGAGGGCGGGATCGGCCAGGAAGGCGTGGATGCCCTGAAAGCGTTCGTCGAGAAGGGCGGCACCGTCGTCCTGCTCAACCAGGCCTGCACCCTGGCCTTCAATGAATACGACGTCCCCGCCCGCAACGGCCTGCAGAACGTGGACCGGACGCGGTTCTTCTGCCCGACCTCGATCCTGAAGATCCTGGTCGATAATGAGACGCCGATCGGCTACGGAATGCCCAAGGAAGCGGCGGCCATGTTCGTCAACAGCCTGGCCCTGGACACATCCACGCCCGGATTCGAATGGGACCGCAAGGTCGTCGCCTCTTACCCCGAGGACGACATCCTTTTAAGCGGCTGGCTGCTCGGCCCGGACGTCCTCGCCAGGAAGGCGGTCGTCGTCGACACGAAGTACAAGGACGGGCACATCATCTTGATCGGCATCCGCTGCCAGAACCGGGCCCAGTCCCACGGGACGTACAAGTTCCTGCTGAACGGTTTGTTGTATCCGGAAAAAGAGTAAGGAGCGGATCTACCGATCCCGATTTAGAGCACAAGAAATAAGACGGCGCCTTCTATTTCCACTCCTCGACAAGGGCGGCGATGAGATCGGTCAGCGCCTCCAGGTCGCTTTTGACGATCTTCTCGATGAACGAGTGGGCGTAGGCCCCCGCCCACGACAGCGGGATGTCCGCCGCCCCGTCGGCGACGAAGA
>JAUYDS010000205.1 GCA_030691735.1 Candidatus Aminicenantota bacterium | reverse complement strand
TCTAAATATATCCCGGAATTCGCCGGCTCACGCGTCGCCGTCCGGGCGGCGGACAAAGGAGGCCAAGGCTATTCGACGGTTCCCCTCAAACGGCCGATCACGATCCGCGATCTACTGACGCACACCGCGGGGATCTCCTATGGAACCGGTCCGGCGCGCGATGAATACACGAAGGCGGGAATCAGCGGCTGGTTCCTGGCGGATAAAGCCATGCCGATCGGAGATGTGATTAAAAAGCTGGCGACGCTGCCCTTTGACGCCCAGCCCGGCGAGAAGTTCATCTACGGTTACAATACCGATATCCTCGGCTATCTGGTGGAATGCGTCTCCGGGATGAGCCTGGCCGAGTTCATCGCCAAGAAGATCACCGGCCCGCTGGGCATGGCCGACACCCATTTCTTTCTCCCCGAGAACAAGATCGGTCGTTTCACGTCCGTCTATGGCGTGGACGAAAAAGGCGGGATCAAGCGCGTCGAGGATGCCCTCGATAACTTTTACGTCAAAGGACCGCGCCTGTGCTGCGCCGGGGGGGCCGGCCTGCTCTCGACGGCGGAGGATTATGCCCGGTTTCTTCTCATGCTCCAGAACGGCGGCCAGCTCGACGGCGCCCGCGTTCTCAGCCCGAAGTCCGTGGAGCTCATGACGGTCGACCATGTCGGAACCCTCTATGGATCGCAGGGCTATGGATTGGGCTTCTGGCTGACGGATAGGCTGGGCCGCAACGGCCAGCCCGGCTCGGTCGGGGCCTTTGGTTGGGGAGGCGCTTATCATACGACCTATTGGGTCGATCCCGCCGAGCAGATGGTCTGCGTCCTCATGACCCAGCTCATGCCCGCGGGCAACTCCGACCTCCAGGGAAAGTTCCGGGCGATGGTCTATCAAGCGATCGCGGAATCCTACGAAAAGCGCTAGGCTGTTCTAGAACAGATAAGAGATCCCCCCGCCAATGAGGGGAATCGCCTTTCTGATGCCGAATGTCTTGTAAGTGTAGGCCCGGTATTCGAGGAGAATCCCCATCCATTTCATCAACCGGATCTTCAGGCCGGCTCCCGCGTTCGTGACGCCGATCCCGGTTATGGAATATCTCTGGAAAAAATAACGGGAAGCCATAATGACATGCTAGCAACTGCGAGACGAGGATCTATAATCGTGCAGAAAAGAGCGAATCGCATTATCTGGGCTCATTTGATTCAATCGACTTTGCGTAGATAAACAAGAATTCTCTTTATTCTCTCCATAATATTTTATTAAATATGTATCAGACGATAATTTATATCCCCTTTTTAAAAAAAAGCCTTTCGCCCCCATTGCGGCATTAATTAATATCTTACTAGAACTGCAACTTAAGAAAGTCTTTTCTATCTCATTTAAAAGAGTGGTCCCGATACCGTTTCCCTGTACGAGCCCCGGAGTCTTCAGGTGCCGAGCCACTCCATAAACATGCAGCTCTCTCACTATATGGGTATCACTATCATTGGTGAATACCCTGGCGAGCGCGACCAAAGTATCATCGATAGTATTTATTTCGAAATAAGTATCTCTGCAATTTTCAGTTTTGCGCAGATAGAGTGTCCCCAGCTGTTCAATAGATTTTCTAGCCGCTTTTTTCCCCGCTTCCCTGCACCTTATACACTTACATCTTCCATAATAACGCTCATGAACGTTTTCCAGGTGTTCGCCAATCGTCATCGTTTTGGGAAATTGTCGCATAATCCTTTGGATTCTCACATAGCGAGGGATATTAGATATGCATTCATTTAAAAGATTGATAATATATTCCCTGGTCAACGTTTTCCATTGATTGGAATCATATAAACTCCAAAGAAAAGGCTGCAACTCTTTGGGCTTCAATAATTCACAGGGGTATATTTTTAAGAAATCTGGCGATAGATCCGATTCCCAAAGACGGCTCTTCATCATTACGGCGTCTTCTGATTTGTTCGACCCAGGCAACCCGAGCATGATATGGTATCCGACTTTAAAGCCGAACGATTTCATTAACTCGGTCGCCTTGATTACATCACTTAGAGAATGATTTCTATTATTGAATTTTAGAATTTCGTCGTTAGTATGTTGGACACCAATTTCTATCTTGGACACTCCCAGTTCTTTTAGGAAAAGACATTCTTTCTCATTAATTTGATCTGGTCGAGATTCAACTGATAAAATCGAACACAATAGTCTTGAACGAGGTCCATGCGCTGATTCATGTACTAATGATATTGCATTGTAGAGTTCCTCAATAAAAGAAAGCCGGTATTCCCGAGTGAGAGCACAAAAGGAACCCCCAAGAATAATTATCTCAAGCGGAATTCCCTTCGCTTCTGACACGCCTGGAATCTGAGCAAGAAACCTCTCGAGCTGTTTTTTTGGGGAAAATCGCACTGATTCTGCATACTCAGTATCTATATTTCGCAAATAACTCTTGGGAATGCCCTTAGCATTTGGGCAAAAGAAGCATTCCCCACCACAAAGGAAAGGTTTCGTATATAGAGGAATTGGGTAAACGCCTCCATATCCCGAGATTTTTGTGCGATTCTTGCTGATATGATTATTTATCAAAATACCTTCTTGTTTTTTTATAAGCGGAATCCAGCCTTGCTTTGGTTCTTTGTGGCAGTTTATCATATAGAGAATCCATGATAAAACTATTTATCGTGTCATCTTTGACGGCTTCCCGATCCGCAATGGCTCTTAACGCAAGTATCGAATGCGGTATCGGAACTTTGCCTCTGCAAACAAAATCCTTTTCCAGTTCCTTTACGCAATTTTCTATCCCGTCATAATAGTATATTTGATAGTTGCCGAAATCTCGGAGAAGCATCGGATTTTGCTCCAACAAATAAAAAACCTCAGTAATATCTGATGGATCTCTCCCTTCCAAAACGTCCCGAGAATTCAAAACAGAGATATCAACCAGAGTTTTTATTTTGAATTTTTCCTCTCTTATTTGTTTTGCTAATATTCTCTTAGATCTAACCACATCACCAAAACCGAGTATTCGAAGCAATCCATAAAAATGGAATAGGTTTATTCTTTCTATCCAATGAGTTTCCCTATTTTTGCGTTCGTTTATCACAAAATGAACATTGTTTATATAATCAATAATCTTTCCAAGGTCCATTTTATTCGAATATTTATTCTTAAGTTCTAAAACACTTTCGTGTTTCCAATAGCACGAAAAATAGATCTCTAATCGAGAATTATTAGTTCCATAGACAAGCTTTTTCATATTATTTATTGTGATCCGCCCAGGGATTGGAACTCCTTTGTAGAACAAATCAAGGAGACGCGTCTCAGGGCTAAACTTGTCTAAACGATTAATAGCATAGTTCTTTTTCATTTCTATTAAAGGGGATGGGGTTTTAAGGAGCAGAACTTTTCAAAGAAACCGTCTGGATAATTTTCTTTTTTTAAGCTAATGATATCTTTCCATTTGATTTTGGAGGAGATTACATCCGCGTTTGTTATGCAGACGATTATGCCATCAAGATATCTGATACCTTGATATGAAGGGACATAACGATTTTTGTAGCGATATTTAAAGAAATCGTGCGCCCCTGAATCGCCTTCTTGAAATGCTGCCACAATAAGATCATATCCGTTTTCTTTTGTCAGGAGCGTTATCACTGCGCAATCCCAGTTAAAGCGACCGTACTTTATTTTTTCTTTTTTTATTGAATCTAAATATTCACTTACGATTTTATTATGCAATCGATTTTTAGCTGAGGTACCGATAGCAAACCCTTCCTTATAAAGATCGTGCCAAGTATCATATGCGGATTTAAAAAGTCTATATCGGTTATAAAAGACCGCCATTCCTCGGTCCGTTGTTAGATCCAGTATTCTCTTTCGAGCTATTTCATTAAGTTTAATCTTAATTACCACGGGCAGGGCTCCAGGTTGCTGATCTTCATCCAGGGATACTGCCCAGTTTGCAAAGTAGTGGGCTACAAGAGGTCGGTCGCGAACGCAATAGATGCCCTTTGCGTATAGCCACTTATTTGTATTCGTATTCTCAACGAATCCGTTTTCAATTATTCCTTTCAACCGGGGTGAGGAAGTACCGTGATATAATGGTCCACTCAGCATCTTAAATATCCCTCAATGTTAATAATAATTTGTCTTCTACACGAATTCTTAAAAGGCTAAAGACCAGAACAACGAGAAAGCTTAAAATTGAACAATAAATTGCTCCTCCCGAAAGCAATATTCCCACCAAGTACATATTTCCAAGATAGGCAGGGTGTTTTAGATACCGGTATATCCCGCGATTTATAAGATAATGTCCTTGGACTTTCGCTAACTTATATGTCCAGATGGGGCCCAATGTTTTTATAGCCGCAAAGCGAAGACAAAAACCGCTTAAGATCAAGGAGATTCCAATCGCAAAACACGCAATAGAAAAAAAGCCAATAATGAATATCTCAAAAGACCCCATAAAAATAAGGATAGTCCTGGATACCTTGAAAAACGATAACGACCAGGGTAAATATTCTTGGATAATGGGATAAGGAGCCAAACGAAATTTTTTTTCTATGTTTGTGAGAAATCCTATGCATAAATTAGCAGAAAAAAGGAACAATATTGCTTTTATTGCTGATTCTGGGCTCATAATTGGCCTATTATTTGGGCATTTATAGCATTTTTACTAATCTTAATTATGAAGAAGATGAAAGTCAACCTAATCTGATTAAAACAAAACCATGGAAAACGGTATACCACCCTTTCAAACAGCCCGTTTCAAGTTCATTAAAAAGCTCTCAGCTTTCGCTTTCTAAGGATGAGGTGTCACTCTTCCCTTGAATTAAAGAGCTGAGTCGTTCGATTAATCGCAGTCAAATCATATAGCCTACCTCGGCCGCCTCTAATTCACCCACAGCGCGCTAAACTAATCGATCGATAAGAAACCCGCCATTGCTGATACCAAACAATATTTCTTGTGGGTTGATTGGCTTCAACTTTATACGTGCAATCTGTGCAGGACTTTGGCCGCACAACGTTTTGCATCATGCATTTCGTGTTCCCAAATCCGCACTACCCGCCACCCCTGTCGCCGCAACGTCCACGTCACCTGCCAATCCCGCGTCTTGTTTCCCGCCAGCTTCCGCTGCCAGAATGCCTTATTGCTTGCAGGGTTTGTTTGATGCTTCGGGCAACCGTGCCAGAAACAACCGTCGACGAAAACCGCCACTCGCAAGTTCGCAAAGACAAAGTCCGGCTTCCCAAATACTGATTGATTCCGCCTCCAACCCGTAATCCCATGCCGCCGAAAAATCGTCGCCAACTCTATCTCTGTTTCTTTATTCCCTTTCCCGCGTATGCATGACATATTATAAGAGCGGACTGCCTTGGAATGCACATCTGCCATCAATCAACCTCAAAGATTTTGCGAGCGTATGGTTCTATTAGAGCAAGCGTCGCGACGCATCGCTAGAATATGGCGTCCGAGTGCTTCCCCGAACTTGACTGGGACAGCATTCCCAATCTGAGTGGCCAAACTGGCTAGGGAACTTCCGAAGAAAATAAACTTATCCGAAAAACTTTGGAGCCTTGCTCCCTCCCGTAGCGAAATTGCACGAAGCTGCGCCGGGTGCCCATATCTGCCGGTCGAGAGATACTCAAACCGGCATGTCAAAGCAGGGGCCGGACGATCCCACCACATCCGGCCATAGACATCCGTGTGGCCGGCGTAGCCATTCTTATGGCAGTCCAAACGCAGCTTGTGAGGCCAGCTAAAGCGGCAGCCCCCATCCTTAGGCGTATGGCGAATTCGGCGCAGGTTAATAGGCGACAATGCGGCCGACCTATGATTGGGAATTTGCGGATGTTCTTCGCCGGCCTTTATGCTCGGGTAACCTGAAATCGCTCTCCGAACAGTTTCAAATGGCAAACGACCCGAGCCATATGTCGGTTCTGGCAGTGTTGGCTTAAAGTCGAGCGCGCCAATCATAACGAAACGACGCCTAGTCTGCGGAACGCCATAGTCTTTGGCATCAATGATTCCCTCACTGACAAAATAGCCTAAGTTCTCCAATAGTTTGCAGAATCTGCGATAGGCGCTAAAGCCGTCAACCTTCTTGATTCCAGGCACATTTTCAATTACGATCTGACCAGGACGCAAAGCAGCCACAAAGCGGCCGAATTGAGTCAAAAGAGTATTATCTTTCTCCCTGTTATATTCCCGCCGTTGCTTGGTGAATGGCTGGCATGGCGCGCAACCTGCTAGGAGCAATTGAGTTTTCGGCACAGAGGGCAGCATCCTCAGAACATCGATGGGCTCCAACTGCCGGATGTCTGCACAAAGATATTTTACAGGAAAATTATTGCCCTCGTAGGTTTCGCGGAATTCTTTCTTAATATCAATGCCAAGTGTAACATTGATGCCGGCATTCATCAGACCGCGCGTCAGGCCGCCCGCTCCGCAAAAAAAATCAACGGCAACCATATTATTACTCAGGAGTTCGACTGCCCGTTCTTTATGCCTTAATAATAGATTCAATAAAAGCCTCCAGATCACATTCTGGAATTCCAGGCCGCCCTGAAATCTGCAAATAGGCCCAGGCAATGCGCTCCCGGAACGGGCTATCTACAGATGCAATACGAACGTAGCTGACGTCCTGTCCGGGAGCGTTGCCGATGGTGCCGATAGGGATAAGCTCAAGTTCACGAAGGCAAACCGCCATAACGGGCACGATCTTTGGCAACCCTGGTAGTGGGATGTAACCACCGCATTGCTCTTTTGTCAGAGCCGTTTTAAGACGTCTTTTTTGCTCCTTTGAGGGAGTCTCTCCAACTTGTGCTCCATTGAGAAAATCTTTGATCTCCTTGCATTTAGCAGCAAGGACTTTCCCAAGCCGGGGCCGAGCCTTAACCATATCGCAGGAAGGACTAAGTATGAGCCGGTAACTGGCTGGCTTATCCGCGTTGCCCCCGACTTCACGAAGGATATCTCCGGTCAGTAGGTCTGAACCCAAGGCCGGTACTACATATCGTTCCCACGCCTGCATAGGCTTCTCTCCCCCGATCGTGCCCAAATCCATCATTGCAGCAACACGTCGCTTGGCCGCCCGAATGAGAATATCCTCTCGCTCGGGACTTTTGGGTTGGGCTGCCCAGATTGGAGTTGTAACGTCCCTCAAAACATTCTGCGTGATAATCGCGATTTCCCTATTCACATTTTGAATTGCTTTGATGTGGGGCATAAACGTCAACAAGTGATCAGCCACCTCGTCGTAGCTGCCACGGCGCTTCTGCACGAACTTAACAAAAGGATGGTCGCTCGGAACCGCAGGCTCTTCAGGCTTTTCATGTGCCGTGTGAAAAACCAGCGGACAGAACCTAACCCGCCATATTTTTTCCCAAACCGGATATCCGGCACGTGGTTCAGATGGATCTTCGAATAGATCAAGCACTACCATATCCGGCAAAACTTCTTCGACCCGCAAATTAGCTTTTTTGAAGTCGCTTTCGATTTCGACGCAAACGCCTGGAATTTTCTTGCTGATACTGTCTTTTATAGTCTCGGCCTCATCGCGTGCATCTTCAATCAACAGAATGGTTATCTTTTCATACATGAGTCCTCAATGGTTTTTCTTGGGCAGATCGAAACCAAAGCTAGCACCACCAAGGGCGCCAGGTTTAATCAAGTGCATTCTGCCCCCATATTCGGCGATAAGTTCCGATGCCACCGTTAGGCCCATCCCAATGCCGTTTGGTTTCCGAGTGACACCCGGCAGGAAAATCTTCTCCTCGTCGCCGTTGGCAATCCCAGGTCCTGAATCATGCACCTCAGCCTGGACACGGGATCCCACCTGACGTACGCGGAATAAAATCTGGCGCTTGCCTCCTTCAATTTGAGCAATCCAATAGAGCGCGTTATCCAGGAGGTTATGGATGACCGCGAAAAGCTCGCCGGGATCAACGGCGACAAGAGTTTTCGTTCCCGGCCGCTGAACCTTGATTCCCAATTTGTTTATAAAGCCCGCGCGCATGTCCGTGCACTCACCGATTATCGTTTCCAGCACACTATCTCGTTTGCCTCGACGAAAAGAGCGGCTGGCGAGCGGCGAGAACCGGTCAGCAAGTTGCGTAAGCGATTCCACCGCTCGTTCCGCAAGCTCTAGCTGGCGCTGAAAGCCCGCGCCTTTTATATTATCAGGAGTCAGCCCCTGGCTGGCCGAATCAAGGAACTTGCCGATAACCATTGTTTTGTTTCCGACTTCATGAACAAGCATTTGGGCGATGGTGCCAACGGTAGCCAGGCGACTGTAATAAACAAAGCGTCGCTCAATCTGGTCCCGTGCATCTTCAAGCTTCCTCCGAAAGTCGGCGACTATCGAAACGGTCTCGCTCGCCGAGCCGCCCTCTTTGGCAATCTCGCTAATTTCCGCTACGAGTTTGGCAGGCGAAAGGGCAGCGAAAAGTTCTTTGAGGGGTTCTTCCCTTGGTCGTGCCTCACGGCGGTCTTGCTCCCTCTCTGTCTCCAGGACAGACACGATATGCTTGAGCAGATCTTCAAAGAGAACGACCTCTGGAATATTGACTAGTCGCTCGCGGTCGCTGGTGTCTAGGATATTCGGATTTTGTCCAGCGGTGATTGCCGCATGACCGACTATCTGACTTGTGCTCAACCGTGTCCCTGTCCTGCTTACGCGCCTGAGGTCCAGACCCAACCAATCCCGGGCACTCTCCGTCTTTGGTAGCACCAGAATGCCATCACGATAGATGGAAATGCCTTTATAAGCCCTTATGCCCGTCCGAATTGTTGATTTCTTTAGCTGAAAGCTTTCTGCTATTTCCTCGACATCATCTCCGGCAATATCCCAGGCACGTATCTCGAAGCTAAACGGTCCGCAAGTCGGCTTCGGCAGTTCCGCCCAGTCTTCGTTCTGCAGGTCCTTACGCAACGCGGGCCAGCAAAGTTTTCGTTCGGACGCACGTTTCTTGCCTTGCAGAGGCACATAGCTGTAGCCGCAAAAGAGCGTTCCGTCTTCAGTCAACTCCCCTTTCATCAAGTAGGGGGGGTGCGCGAGGAATTCCGGTGGCTTAATGACTATCGCAACCGCCTCTTGCCCTCGCGGTGTGAAATAAATAGAGAAGTCTTTGACCTTCTTAAATGGCGACACCAGGCGCGACAGGTTGTCCTTCAAGTCCTCGGTCTTCACGTTATTCCATGCTGTCTTGAGGTCGTAAAGGCGCAAAACGGTGCCGCTATCGGCAAAAGGTAGTTGCTCGGCGTATCTCTCCCGCACAGCATAGCAAGCCTCGATCTTTTTTGTTGAAGCAAGCATTGACCAATCCACAGTAACCCGCCAACACGGCGCGCCCGAAGTTTTCGTCAGCATTTCAAGCCGCCTGCCCAGGCGTGCGGCAGAGAGCCTGCCCAAGCCTTTCTCTCCAGACGCCCGCCGTTTTCTTATGCCCTTCTCAGTCGTTGGATTTAGCACGCGATACGGAGTGGCCACTACACACCAGACATTATCAATGATCGAGTCAGTCATCCCTGTGCCGTTGTCTTCGATCTCCAAGAATAGTCCTTCTTCCTTGCTTTCTCGAAAACGCACATCCACACGGGTGGCAAGTGCGTCATAAGCGTTCTTAACGAGTTCAATCACGGCGACCACGTCATTCGTAACCAAATCGGCTCCTAGCGCTGCAAACACCCGTGGGTGCATGCGAAAGGCGACTACTTTTGCTAGGCCTGACTTGCGCATTGGCTCAGATAGTTTCACGAATCCTCAATTATAGCCAAATGTCCGTTGAGTTGAAGTATGATATCCCCTTTTATACGGGCAAAGGAAGGACGCACCTCTTTGTCTGGCTCTTCTGCCTGTCCATCAGTATAAATCGTTATAAAAAATGATGTCAAGGACAGCTTTATACGCCCGTCGCCCGTCCCGCCGCGAAGGCCATCCTCTATTGACGGCTGTTCCGCAGTGACGGTATAGTCTAAGAAATGGCAACCCTGATTCCGGATAAAGACCTGGCCTTTCCGGAATTCGTCCTGCTCAAGGCCTCGGCCGGCTCCGGCAAGACCCACGCCTTGTCCCTTCGCTTCGTCCAGTTCCTCCTCTCCGAAAGGGTCAAGAACGCGACGCCGAACGACCTCCGCAACATCCTGGCGATCACCTTCACCCGGAACGCCGCGAGAGAGATGAAGACGCGGATCCTGGACTGGCTGAAAGAATGCTATTTCCAGGACGCCGTCAAAACGCGGGAGATCTTGGACATCGTCTCGATCCCGCCTTTTCAATTGCCGGGGAAGGCCGGGGAGGTTGTCGAGAACATCCTGACCCAGTACACCGATTTCCAGGTGGAGACGATCGACAGCTTCATGGCGACCATCTTCCGGGCGTCCGCGGTCGACCTGGGATATTCCCCTGATTTCGAGATCGTCCTCGACAGCACCGAACTCATCCAATACGCGTTTTCCCGGCATCTTCGCGGAGTGACCTCCACCTCGAAGGAGGGAAAGATCTTCCGGCAGATCTTGGACCATCTATCGGCGAACCTCACGGACGAGACCGTGTTCCCCTGGGACCCGACGATCCCGATCTCCGAGACGCTCGTTTCTCTTTATAAGAAATTGGCCGTCCGGAATCGGACGTTGGAAACAAAGAACCACAGGCGAGAGCGGGAGGCGCTCCAAGATCGCATCACCCAGGTCGCCGCTGAAATGCAAGGCCTCATCGAGGAGTCGGGGCTGGAGCTGAACACAAAAGGGCATTGCCATTCCAAGATCCTTCCGGCCGTCCGGGAGCGCCGCTTCACCGCCCTCATCGGATGCAGTTTCAAGACCGACCCCATCAAAAAGCCGCGGCCGGGATCGGAGGAGAAGACCCATCAAAAAATCCTCCGGTCCTGGGAGATGTTGGAGAAACTCGTCGATCGATACAAATCTTATTATGCCCGCGATTTCTTCTATCCGTACCTTCTGGCCTACGGGTCGCTGGTTGAAAAGAACGGAACCCTGGACCGGATCAAACGGAGACGAGGGACGGTCTTTATCGAGGATATCAATAAACAGCTCGCCGAATATATCGTTGCGGGGATCGTCCCGGATATCTATCTCCGGCTCGGCGACCGCATCTTCCATTACCTCATCGACGAGTTCCAGGACACGAACCGGATTCAATGGGACGCCCTGGTCCCTCTGATCGAAGAGTCCCTGAGCAAGGCGGGCAGCCTGTTTGTCGTCGGGGACGTGAAGCAGGCGATCTACGGATTTCGCGACGCCGACTATCGGATCATGCAGGCCCTCATTCAGGAGGAGGCCGGTTTCGCCTCCGTCAAGGTCGATCCCGGCGAGCTGACGAAGAATTATCGAAGCCGGGAAAGGATCCAGGATTTCGTCAAGGAGATCTTCCTCCATCAGCTGCCGGCCCATGAGGATTTTCGGGATCTCGTCGATATAAAAAGAATCTATGAATTCGATCAGGACATCATCGCAACGAATCGGAACAAAGGGTACGTGGAGGTTGTCGTTCTCGCCGAGGACCCGGAATCCCCGCCGGAAAAAGCCGAGCTCCAGGACCGGGTCCGAGAGTTGAAGGACAGGGGCTATTCCTGGTCCGATATCGCCGTCCTGACGTATAGAAACGAGTCCGTGGCTCAAGTCTCGTCTTGGCTCAACGAAAAGGGGATCCCGTTCATCCCGTTCAGCAGTTTGGATATCCGCAAAAGGAAGATCATCGGCGAGGTCCTGGCCTTCCTCACGTTCCTCGATTCCCCGCCGGACGACCTGTCGTTCTCCGTTTTTCTGCTGGGCGACGTCTTCAGGAAGGCGATGAACCGGGACGGCCGGCCCGCGGACGAGGATTCTTGGCGCGCATTCCTGTTCGAATGCCGGGAGTCCCAAGACCGCCCCCTTTATGCCTCGTTCAGAAAAAGACAGCCGGCCTTATGGGAGCGCTATTTCGAGCCGTTCTTCAAAACCGTCGGGTATTATCCGCTTTATGACCTTGTGACCCTGATCTACCGGGTCTTCGACATCTTCCGCCTCTTTCCCGACGAAGAGGCCGCCCTGACGAAGTTCCTCGAGGTCATCAAGGACTTCGAGGGAAAGGGCCGCAACGACCTGCAGGCCTTCCTCGAGTTCACGACAGGCGGCGAAAGCGAGCAATCGGGCTGGACGATCGACGTGCCGTCGGAAACCCCCGCCGTCCGGATCATGAGCATCCATAAGAGCAAAGGCTTGGAGTTTCCCGCGGTCCTTTTCCTCGCCTACGGCGAGGGATTTCAGTCGTCTGATTTCTACCTCGGCGAGGACGCCTCGACGGCGGCCGGGGCCCCGGGCTTTGCCCGGGGGTCCACTTCCGCCGCGAAGGCTCGTCCCTTGACGGTCCGGGTCGTCAAGCTCAATAAAAATCTGGAAAAAGCCGACGCGAAACTGTCCGCGATCTATAGAGAGGCGCGGTCCAGGGACATCGTCGAGCGCTTGAACCGGCTTTACGTGGGATTGACCCGGGCCAAGGCGGAGCTCCATGTCATCGCCGTCAAGGGTGCGCGAGACTCGTATCCCTTCGACCTGCTGAACTCCGCCGTGGAAGCGCTCCATTACGAGCTCCTTGGCGAAAGACGATGGGCATCGTCCCGGGCCAAGCCGCCGGCTTCGCCGGAGACGCGGCGCACGGATTCGCCCGATGCCGAAAAATATCGGGTTTCAGGCCCCTTCGATCTCCCGCCCAATCGCCGGGAATCTCTAGGCGGCGAGAACATCCGCCGGGGCGAGATCGCCCACCGGATCATGGCCGGTTTCGAGTTCATCCGTTCCGGCTGGGAACCGGACATCGCCGGCGTCATCCGGACGCTCGCGCCCCGGGAGAGCGAGGTCCCTCTCTTCGAGGCGACGGGACGCTCGCTCATCAGGTATTTCGAAGACTCGCCGCTGCGGGATCTTTTTCTGGAGAAGGCCGGCCGCCGCGCCCTACGGGAGTTCGATTTCTGTGACTCGACGGGCGCCGTCTTCCGGATGGACCGGGTCGTCATCGACCCGGCGGCCGTGACCGTCATCGATTTTAAGACCGGCGCGGAGGCCGCGGCCCCGAGACAAGCCGAATGGGAAAGGAGTGACCGCGAGCAGGTCGCGGCGTACGTCCGGATCCTGAAGGACATCTTCCCGGGAAAGTCGGTCCGGGGCGTCCTCGCCTATATCGACCTGAACCGATGGGAGCCCGTGGGATGAGGATCGAGCTCGTTTCCCCCAAGGACGATCTCATCGCCGCCGTCGCCTCTTGTCTTGATCGAGAGGGAAAAGATTATTCCCGGACCTGGGTCGTCTTTCCGGAAAAACGTCCGGCCTATTACCTGCGCAAGACGCTCTCCGGAGCGGAAAAGACCGGATTCATTCCCCCCCGGATCGATTCCTTGGACGCCTTCGTCGATGAGATCTATACCGCGCGACTCGGCCTCCACGATCGACCGGTCGATGTCCTCGATGCCGTCGCCCTGCTGTTCGAGATCCACCGGGCCGCTCCCCGCCCGTTCGGCGGCGGCCACTTCATGACCGCGGACCATTTCTTCCCGCTCGGGACCAAACTCTTCAGGGACCTCGAGGAATTAAACGCCGCGACCGTTGGCCGAGACGACCTCGTCCGGCTGGATCATTGGACGGACGAATCCCTCCCGCCGAAGACGGCCCAGAATCTGCAAGCCCTATCGTTCTTTTATGATCATTTCTACAGCACGCTCACGGCGCGCGGCTATTCCACGGCTTCCATGCGCCATCGCCAGGTCCTGGACCGGATCGAACCGGAGATGTTCGCGGACATCGACGCCTTCGTCTTCGCCGGCTTCTTCGCTCTGACGAAGACGGAAGGGGACCTCCTCAAGCGCATCCTGTCGTGGGACAAATCCCGGCTTTTTCTGATGAAAGGCCGAGGCGGCGCGGCGTTGCTTGATCAATGGGGCGTCGGAGACGCATCTCTCCGGAAAGAGATCGAGGACCCGGGACCCGTCCCGCCGCTCACATTCATCAAAAGCGCCGACACGCACGGCCAGATCTTCGCCTTGAACAAAGTCCTGGAGGGAACGCTGCGGGAACCGAAGCTCATGAACGAGACACAGGTCATCGTCCTGCCCGCGGCCGAGACCCTTTTCCCCCTCTATCAGCAGACCCTGTCCAAGCTGTCCGAAGCGGATTTCAACATCTCCCTGGGATATCCTCTTTCCCGGACGCCGATCTACAGTTTTTTCGATAAGTTGCTCGAGCTCATCCAGACCAAGGATGACGACGGTCGGATTTACGCTCCCAATTATCTTCGCTTCGTGCTCCATCCCTACGCCAAGAACGTTTATTTTCCCGGGCCCGAAAAACGGGCGGACCTGACGCGCATCCTTTTTCACGCCATCGAAGAGGAACTGACCCGGCGGCGGACCAAATCATTCTGGTCGGTCGCGGAATTGGAGACCGATACCGCCATCCGGGACCGCGTCCAAGACCTGGTCCGGAACTTGGAAAACGCGCCCGTGGTCGCGGCCTTCGCCGAACATCTCCGCTCCATTCACGCCCACACGCTGGACCTCTTCACCCAGATCAAGAACGTCGGCGATTTCGCCGAGAAGCTCGGCCGTGTCCTCACCTACATCTACGAGAACAGCACGGCCCGGCTGCATTATTTCTTCCATCCCTATGCCGAGGCCTTCCTGTCCCGCCTGGACGCGCTTTCCCGTTCGCTTCTTCGAGAGACCGTTTTCGACGATCCCATGAGCTATTTCAACCTCTTTCGCAGGGTGATCTCCGCCGGCTCCGTTCCCTTTTTTGGAACGCCGCTGAGGGGTCTCCAGGTCCTGGGATTCTGGGAAACACGGGGCATTCCGTTCAAAGACGTCTATATTTTAGACACGAACGAGGAGATCCTCCCGCCCAACCGGCGAGCCGATTCGCTCCTGCCCTTCGCGGCCCGCGCGGCGCTCAAGCTCCCGACGTACCGCGACCAGGAAGTCCGGATGGAATACTACTTAGACACGCTCATCCGTGGGGCGGCGAAGGTCTATTTCTTCTTCGTCGAGAACAAGGAGCGGGAGAGAAGCCGCTTTGTCGAAAAGCTCATCTGGGAACGGCAGAAGAGGGAACGGGAACCTAGGGCCGGATCCTACGTGAAGACCGTCCGGTACAACGTCGCCCTTCAGACCGAGGAGCCGCGGCCGGCCGTCAAGACCGGAGCCGTCATGGACTTCTTGCGCCGGTTCACCTACTCGGCGACGTCCCTCGACATGTACCTCCGGTGTCCCCTCCGCTTCTATCACGCGTACGTCCTAAATCTCCGGGAACGGGAGGAGGTCGGCGAAGGGTTGGATCGGAAGGACATCGGGACCTTCGTCCATTCCATCCTGGAGGAATATTTCCGAAAATTCGCCGGCCGGCGGCTGCGCGCGGCGGACCTCAACGCCCATGAACTCGAGGCGTTGATCGACCGACGATTCGACGAGTTCTTCGGCGGCGACGCGGCCGGCACCGTCTATCTGATGAGGCTCCAGGTCCGTCGCCATTTGAGGGATTTCCTCTCGGATTATCAGATCCCGATCATCCAGGATCTCGAAACGAAAGGGAAGCATCTCCGGCTCCTGTCCCTCGAGAAGAGACTCTGGGCGGAGCGAATGGCCGACAACACGCCTCTCAAAATTACGGCGAAGGTGGACCGCATCGAATCCCGCGGAGACGACGTTTACATCCTCGATTACAAGACTTCGGCCTCCACGAAATACCTGGGGATCAAATTCAACAAGTTGGATTTCGCGGTGCGGGAGTCATGGGCCCAAGCGGTCTCCAGCCTCCAAATTCCGCTCTATCATTGGATCTATGCGCGGACGAGCGAGGTCCTCCCGGCGAGGATCCAGGCCCGATTCCTGATGTTGGGGAAAAACAGCCTTGGGCCGAGCTCGGAGTATTCGCCCTACGAGAAAGACGATGACGACATCCGCGGGGAACAGATCAAGACGATGGACAGGTTCATCGATGAACTGCTGATCGAGATCATCGATCCGCGAATTCCTTTCGCGCCCTGCCGGAACCTGGGCGGTGTCTGCGAAGACTGCCCCTACGCATATTTGTGCAACAGAAAGTAAGTCGACAAAAACCGCTCGAGGGAGAGAAACGATTTTAGGCAGCCGGCTCGACGACCACGGCCGGTTTGGTTCAATTGACAGCGCCTCGCCTCCCAAAGTAGACTTCCGAGCGAAGCCGCGAACCATGGCCGTCATCTGTCCGAAATGCCACAGACAATACGACGTAACGCTCTTTCAGTTCGGTCAGGGCCTGGCCTGCGACTGCGGGACCCTGGTGAATCCCTTCGAAACGGCGGCCGTGGATATGCCCATCGACGGCATTTTGGATCTGCATTCCTTCCGGCCTTCCGACGTCAAGGACCTCGTCCCGGAATACCTCGAAGCCTGCGTCCAAAAAGAGATCTATCGAGTCCGGATCATCCATGGAAAGGGGACGGGGGCCCTCTTGCGCACGGTCCGTTCGGTCCTGAAGAAGCTGCCCGGAGTGGAGTCCATCGAACCGGCGGGAGAGGACGAAGGCGGCTGGGGGGCGACCATCGTCCGGCTCCGGCGCCGGGCGGAATGATCCGCTAATCGTCGTCCCTGGTCCCAGCCGAGACCGCCCATTCCGGATAGGGGACGGAACCGCCCTTCATGGCGTGCCACAGGATCCGGTTGAGGACATCCTCGGGGCAGGCGTCCACGCGCTTGAAGTTGAGGCGCGCGGAAAGGGCGGCCTGCCGGCGGAGAAGGGGATCAGCGATCTTTTTCTTCGGCGGATTCATCTGATCGAGGGGGACGTTGTTTGGAACCGCTTTGAACGGAGAGAAATCCGGCGTCTCCGTGAAACAGTCGAACATCGGCTCGGCCGTCGCGTCGAACTGGTTCATCGGGGGCAGACCGAGGATCTGCTCGATCGTCCGGAGGAGGCTGACTGTGTTGTAGCGCGTGCCGACGACTTGGCCGCGTTTCGTATAGGGGCTGATCACGTAGGCCGTCGTGCGGTAGCCGCTGACGTGGTCCCAGCCGTTCTGGGGGTCGTCCTCGATCCCGAAGATCACGGTGTCCTTCCAGAAGGAGCTCTGCGCGACCGCCTCGACGATCCGGGCGAAGGCTAGGTCGTTCTCCGCCGCGTAGGCCGCCGGCGTCGGGGCCCCCTCTTTGGTCCCGCTCGTATGGTCGTTCGGCAGGCAGATGAGGACCAGGTCGGGGAAGGTCCCCTTCTTTTCGAACTCCTTGAGCTCCTGGATGAAGGCGCGGGCCCGGAACAGGTCGGGCACGTCCATGTTCCAGCCGACCGTCTGCGAGGCGATGTGCGGGCGGAGGGATTCGATGGCCGGCTCGCTTCCGAAGATGATCTTGCCCGTCGGATTATTGAACTCCCGCCAGCAGTCGGTCCAATCGGGATCGCTCTTTCGTTTCGGATCCGCCCAATGGACGGTATGCATGGTGAATTCTCCGTAGTCGCGCAGCGTCTTGCCGTGGCGGAGGGCGTTGTCCCAGAGGAACCCGGTCGGGGCGTAGGCCAGGGCGTCGATCTCATCCTCGCCCATGCCGTCCGGGTAGCTGCGCGGCCATCCCGCGAACGACTTTTCGATATAATCCGTGGCAAAGGCGGTCGTCGACCACTGGTGCCCGTCCGCGCTCAGGATGCTGCAGCAGTACATGTTGTCGAGGAGGACGAATTCGCGCACCATCTTGTGCTGATTGGGCGTGATCCGCTCGCCGAAGACGCACAGCGAGGGGTCGCCGTTCGCTCCCTGGATGTCGCCCAAAACCTGGTCGTAGGTGCGGTTCTCCTTGATGACATAGACGACGTGCTTGAAGACGCTCGGTTCGCCGATGCGCTCCGGGACGGGCCGGTCCGGTTGATCGGAGCGCGGTGGAAGTAGGGC
Source organism: Candidatus Aminicenantota bacterium (assembly GCA_030691735.1). Lineage (GTDB taxonomy): Bacteria > Acidobacteriota > Aminicenantia > Aminicenantales > UBA4085 > JAPKZI01. Next base: position 1,877 of record JAUYDS010000205.1, on the reverse strand, counting down.
CGCGGCGATGCGGTCCCGATGGAAGTTCTCCCAAACGACGGCAGAAAGCCGGGGCAGGTCGGACGTCTTTGGGACCGGGACGAGGGACAGAGAGCCATGGTACTGATGGGAATTGAAACCCGTGCCGCCGCTGACCTTGTCCTGCCCCTTGACCGTTTCCAGGCCTTTGATGTTGGCCACGCAGAGCAGATCGAGCCCTTCGTGATAGAGGATCGCGCCCGGGAACCAACCGACGGGAATGAGACCGAGGAACGCCGAAGCGCGGTCGGCCGGCTTGAAGCGGATGACGGCCACGGCGTTCTGCGTGCCGTTCGCGACATAAAGATACCGGCCTTTCGCGTCGAAGGCGAGGGCGTTGGGCGAGGCTCCAAAGAGATCGGCGGGATTCGGCTTGGTCCAGATGGTCTCGACGACAGTATCGGTCCGCGTATCGATGACGCTCAAGTTGTCGCTGGCGGCATTGGCGCAGACCACATAGCGGCCGCCCGGGGATACGGCCAGGGCCGAGGCGTGGAGCTGGACGAGGATCTCCGCTGAAGTCCGGCCCGACTCCAGGTCGATCACGCTGACCGATCCTTCATTGGCGATATAAGTCGCCGGATCGACCTTGACCAGCGTCCCCCGACCGGCCGGACCGGTCACATCGCCCGGCTGCGGCCGCCGTCCGCCCCAGTTGCTGACGTAGGCCTTTCTGCCGACGAGGACGACATCGAACGGCGCGACGCCGACGTCGAACGTCCTGATGAGCCGGCCGCTCGCGGCGTCGAACTCACCGAGCCGGTTGGACAGATTCAAGACGACGAAGAGGCGGGCGCCGTCGGGAGAAACCGCGATCCCGGCCGGGATCTCCTCCTTCCGGCGAGGCGCGCCGGCCGGCGGCAGAGGGATCGAGACGAGACCCGCGATGGTCCCGTCCGCGCCGACGTCGAACACCTTGATGCTTCCGTTGACGTTGCTCATATAGAGGCGCCGTCCGTCCGGCGAAAAGGTCAGCCCGGCGTAGCTGACCTGGCCTTTATCGTCGGGCTTTAGGATGTTCTCCGACGAGGCCGGTGGTTTGGTCCCGTCCGGAGGATCGGGCGGGAGAAGGACGCGCTGCCGGATCCCCCCTGTCGCAGGGTCGACGGCCACGATCTCGGCCGTCTTGCCGGAGACGACGAGAATGAGGCCGTCCGGGCTGAGGGCCAGGGCCTGGGGGCGCAGTTTGGGCAGTTCCACCTGACGGCCGATGGGGGTGACGACCTGGTTCACGGGAAGCGTCGTCCCTTGGACGGATCCAGCGGCCGCCGGATCCGTTGAACCTTGGGCGCAGCTTACGGTGATGGCGGCGGCAAGGATCAAAGCCCAGCCGGCGGCTCTCCGGCGCGGGGCTATGTTCCCGAGCGCCGACCTGCGGCAGCATCTCTTGGATGATAGGACCGAATCGTTCATTGCGGACATGGGAGTTGAATTTTAGGGCGCGGACTTCCCCTTGTCAAACATTTTAAAAGGACGCCGCCGCTTTCCCGGCTTAAAATCGCTTCAGGATCCGGTTCCAGCGTGTCTTCGTGAAAACGCCGATTCGGGTTTTAAAAGCGATCGATGGCCCCGCTGACCGTCGAACAGTTTCGGGGACATGATTCCCTGTCCACGTTGGAAACAATGAAATGATCGGTTTAATGCGGCTTAAAAAAGACGGGGATAGGGTATCGTGTCCCCCTCGTCTTGGAAACTGTTCGATGGTCAGAGAGCGGCGGCCTTGACCTGGACCGAAAAAAAATATATTTATTCATTCATCCATCGTCATCCCGTCCTGGAAGGAGGAGGTTCATGAGATCATTTCCCAAGCATGTCGTTCTTTTCGTCCGGCGGACGAAGGCCGTCAAGGCACCCCTGGC
>JAUYDS010000202.1 GCA_030691735.1 Candidatus Aminicenantota bacterium | reverse complement strand
GGGTCGTTAATCGGATCAAACGCGTCGGCCGTCGTTGGAGCGATAAAGGCTTGTTGAACTGGCTGACGCTGACGTTGCGGAAAATCTTCGAGCCCGAAAGCTGGCAGAGAATGTGGCGACAATACTTCCAACTCCATCGCGAACTCCGCCTCCAGACTCTCCATGTCGATTATCGATGGATCCTATGTATCACGTAACTTCCGGACAAAGCCAAATGTTAAGACTTGACCCTTTGATTCACTTGACTTTTTAAACATACAATGTCATAAATATGATGCTATTTATGACACAACAGGTATTAAAAATGATCAAACGCCGCATTGAATCCGAATTGGCCGCCTGGAAATCCTCACCGGACCGAAAGCCGCTCATCCTGCGCGGCGCTCGCCAGGTCGGCAAGACCTATACCGTCAACGCTTTCGCCTCATCCTTCCGCTCATATATCCGCCTCGACCTCGAACGCCCGGCCGAGCGCTCTCTCTTCGGCCGCGCCGGCTCCGGCCGGGAGCTCTGGGAGACGATCCTCCTCTCCAAAGGCTTCGTTTTCGACCCGCGCGAAACGCTCCTTTTTATCGACGAGATCCAGAATTCCCCGGACGCCGTTCGGGCCCTCCGCTTTCTGCACGAGGATCTGCCCGAACTCGCCGTCATCGCGGCCGGCTCGCTCTTCGAGGTCTTCGCCCACCGCGAGGGATTCTCCGCCCCCGTCGGCCGCGTCCGCAACCTCTACCTCTCGCCGGTCGATTTCGGCGAATACTTGGCCGCCGCGAATCCTCCCTTGCGCCGCGTTTTGGAGGACATCCGGATCGGCGGGGAGCTTCCGCCCGAGCGGCATGTCCTGCTCACCGATGCTTTCCGCCGCTTTGCCTTCGTCGGCGGTATGCCCGAGGCCGTCGCCCGCTACGTCGAACGCGGCTCTTTCGCCGAACTCGGTCCGATCTACGACTCGATCTTCCAGGGATACGTGGAGGACGCCGAAAAGTACGCTTCGCGGGCCAAAGCCAAGTACCTCTCGCAGGCCGTGGACCGCGCCCCATTTCATGCCGGCGAGCGGATCTCTTATGAAAAATTCGGCGGCTCGGACTTCCGCTCCCGCGAGATGAAGGAGGCCCTGACGACTCTGGAGAAGGCCCTGATCGTTCACTTGGCCGCGCCGACGACGTCCGTGCGCCTGCCCTTCCGGGAGAGCGGGCGGCGGCCGCCCAAGCTCTTTTTTGTGGATGCCGGCCTGGTCCGTTTCCGGCTCGGACTCAAGGATTTTAACGCCGAGGGCGGCCCCTTCGACGATCTCTATCGCGGGCGGATGGCCGAGCAGATTGCCGCCCAGGAGATCCTGGCCGCGTCTTTTGAGCGGCCCCGGCTCCATTTCTGGGCGCGGGAAACGGGCCGGGCCGAGGTCGATTTTCTCCTCGACGTAAAGGGGCTGGCCGTGCCGCTGGAAATCAAGAGCGGCAAACCCGGCCGGATGCGCTCTCTGGCCGTGTTTATGGACAATGCCGATCACCCTTTTGCCGTTCGGATCAGCGACGATCCGATCCGGGTGGATGAGGCCAAGACGCCGGCGGGCAAGACCTTTCGGCTTCTCTCCCTGCCTTTTTATGGCCTTCCCCGTCTGCGCGAGTTGATCGGGAATTTCGTCACCGGAGGAGGGGTCAGGTCTTAACTCTTGACGTTTTTGGCGAGGCCTGGCACCGAGGGCGGGAGCCAATATTTGACATATTTACGATTCATTCGCATATCAGCCATACCCTTAAATATCTATATTTGATGACAATTTTTTACATTTTTTTGACATTTTGATGATTGAAATTGATACACTTGACATTATTCAGCAAGTCAAGCGACGAGCCTTCGCGGCGGAAGTGGACCCCCGGGCAAAGCCCGGGGCACTCACCCGCGATGTAAATACGCGGCTGAGTACGACGGAAACGGATCCCCAGACAAAGCCTGGGGCCCCGGCCGCCGTCGGATTTCAAAGCCGGCGATGAAAATATTCATTCAGGGGATATTAGCCCGAAAGAAAATCGTCCTCATTTTCCTCCTGGCCATTTTGTTGCCTGCGCTTATCGTTGGCTATTTAAGCTTGAGCACTTTTGCCAAAAGGCGTGAGGCAGTCCAGAAAATTCTTGAATCAAATCTCTGGATTTCAGGCGAAGCTGCGCTGAAGTCTCTCGAGGCTAAACTTCTCGAGTATGAAGAGCAGGCCTTAAAGGCGGAAAATTTTATTTCATTGATCCAGCAAGAAAGCGCGAGTCAAGGCCCTTCTAATTTTCCTTTAGACTCCAAGCAAGTCACAGGCCAGGCTTTTCTCCTCGATGCTGATTATCAAATCATTTTTCCTCGCACTGGAGCCGAGGATGCTTCGGTTTTTCAGCAGGAGAAAAGCCTATTGAACAGCAAATTTTCTCAAGATTTTCAGAGAGCAGAATCTTTTGAATTCACCCAAAAGAACTACCGGCGGGCCGCTGAGCTTTATAAACAATGCTCAGTGTCTGCCTCTTCAGAGCAAGATCAGGCCATGGCCCTTGAAGGCCTGGGCCGTTGTCTTCTTTCCTTGAAAGAATATGAGGGAGCCTTCAAAGTTTATAGCGAACTATCTGAGAAGCATGGACAATTAAAGAATAAAGCAGGCCATCCTTATGGAATAGGGGCTGTGTTTCAGTTATTTGAGATAGAACAGCATCGAGGGAGAGAGGAGCAAAGCCTGAAAATTTTGCTCGACTTTTATCAGAAGATAAGGAATGGAGTTTGGCTTCTTAGCTTTTCCAGCTATGATTTTTTTGTTGCCGAAATCGAATCAATTTTTAACAAAAAACTGAACGAGAAATTTCCTGAGATTAAAAAATCTTACGATGCCTTGAGAGAGAGGGAAACCCCTTATCTTCAATCATTGCTTTTTACAGACTTTTTGAAAAGGGAGGTTGTTCCCCGAATAAAAGAAAAACATGCTCTCTCCAGGAGAGAGGAAAAGAGCCTGCCGGAACGTTTCTTTGCCGTCCGCCAAGAGGCAAATTTTTGTCTCATCTCTTATCGCCTCCTTCCTGATTTTCAACCAGAAAAAACTCTTTATGGGGGCCAGTGCTGGGGTCTTGATTATTTTAAAAAAGATATATTGCCGAAAGTATTAGGCGAGGTCAGAGAAGATTCCGGGCTTCAGATTCAGGTTATCGATGAAAACGGCCAAAATGTCTTAAGCGGGAAAAAGGAATTGGCTTCAAAAGATTCTCGATCTTTATCCTTTCGCCAGTTTCCTTTCCCCTGGAAACTTCTGACTTCTCAGCCTGCCTTCAATGAGTTGAAGAGAACAGCTTACCGCGAGAATATTCTCTATGGAATGCTCCTCAGTGTCATTGTGGTCTTAATGCTTTTGGGTGTTGTTTTAATCGTGCGTGATATTGCAAGGGAAACGGAAACAACGCGCCTTCGAACCGAATTCGTCCACAATGTTTCCCATGAGTTGAAAACGCCCCTGACGCTCATTCGCCTCTACGGCGAAACACTCCAACGAAAAGAAGACCTGGAAGAGGAAGAAAAGCGGGAGGCTTATGAAATCATCACCAAAGAGAGCGAGCGGCTGTCGCACCTCATCAATAATGTTCTAGATTTCTCCAGGATTGAGATGGGAAGAAAAGAATTCAATTTCAAAAAAGGGAATTTGTCTGATGTTGTTCGGGATACTTTAGATTCCTACCGCTATCACTTGGAGAAGAAAGGATTTAAGATTCAAGCAGAAATTGCCCACGACCTTCCCCAGATGGATTTTGACCCGGAAGCCATGGCCAGTGTTTTAATCAACCTTTTAAGCAATGCCATGAAGTTTTCTCCGGGTCGAAAGGAAGTGGCAGTAAGATTATTCAAAGAGAAAAATAGCGCTGTCCTTCGAGTCGAAGATAAGGGAATAGGAATCTCGCCCAGGGAAACATCAAAGATTTTTCGAAGATTTTATCGGGTAAAGAATAAAATAACATCAGAAACAGGAGGAAGCGGCTTAGGACTGACTTTGGTCAAGCACATTACAGAAGCTCATGGTGGCAGGGTAAAAGTCGAGAGCCAGCCAGGAGAAGGGAGTATCTTCTCAGTGATTCTTCCTTTCCCTGGCCCTAATGAGGAATAGGAATGAAAGAGAAGATATTGATTATCGAGGATGAAGAGGACCTGGTTAAAGGGTTGAAACTCAATCTGGCCGGCGAAGGATATGATGTGGCCTGGGCTTATGATGGTCAGGAAGGAATTCGCAAAGCCTTGGAGGAACGGCCGGATTTAATCATTCTTGACATTATGCTCCCCAAGATGGATGGCCTTGAAGTCTGTCGGGAGATTCGTCAGAAGAATATGAATATCCCAATCATTATGCTCACCGCCAAAGGGGAAGAGGTCGACAAGGTGGTAGGGTTGGAAGTCGGTGCCGATGATTATATAACCAAACCTTTCAGCATTCGCGAGCTTTTAGCACGGGTCAAGGCTCATCTTCGGCGCGAGAAAAGGGAAGTGAAAAAAATCCCTGAAGCTTATTCTTTTGGCGATGTTGAAGTTGATTTTTCTCATTTCAAAGTCAGGCGCAAGGGTAAGGAAGTTGACCTGACATCGCTTGAAGTGGAGATTCTCAAATACTTCGTTGCGCATAGAGGCGAAGTTGTCACCAGAGAGGCTTTGCTCGACAAAATCTGGGGTTATGAAAGGTTTCCCACGACCCGAACCATCGACAACCATATCCTGAAATTGAGGAAAAAGATCGAGGAAGACCCGGCTCATCCCAAATACATTTTTTCCGTCTATGGAGCAGGATACCGGTTTATGGGCTGATAACAATCTTTTACATTCTTTTACTTTTATTTGACAACATTAAAGATGAAAAGAGCTACTTTGTTGGTGAATGGAAAAATCACCGGCAGGAGGCAGCATCATGAATTTTAAAAAAACTATTATCTCAATTGCAGTTTTGGCAGCTGCGCTGATGGCTTTCGGCCTTCAAAGTTCCCCAGAACACAAAGTGCTTTTCGAGAAAGCGAAATTCGCCATGGAAACAAAGGGCGACCTGAATGAAGCCATCAAGCTCTTCAGTGAGCTAATCCAGAAATATCCGGGTGAAAGAGAATATGCGGCGAAATCTCAACTGTATATCGGACTGTGCTACGAAAAGTTGGGCAATGCAGAGGCCCGCACAGCCTACGAGCGCCTGGTGCGCGACTACGCCGACCAGGCCGAGATTGTGGCGCAGGCGCGGGTGAGACTGGCGGCGCTGGGCGGTCCCGGTGCCGGCGGGGGACTCGTCACACGCCGGGTTCTCACAGACGCCTCCGGCGTCGGTGAGGTCTTGACCGCGGATGGCAAGTACATCAGAGGTATAGACTGGGAAACGGGTGACGTGGTCCAGTTCGAAGTTGCCAGCGGACAGAGGACGCGAATCACAAATAGGGGGCCCTGGAGCGAGACTGAGAAGTCCTACGAGTACCAAGCGTTCTCACGCGACGGAAAACAAATCGTATACAACTCGTATACGAAGGACTGGGTCCCTCAAGTGCGGATTAGAAACCTGGACGGTTCGGGCCTTCGCACACTTTACAGTGAGAAAGACTCTTACTTCCGACCCTTGGACTGGTCGCCTGACGCAGGGTCCATCCTCGCACTTCGGGATCGTAACAAGGCGACTGATCTAACACTGATCTCGACAGCGGACGGCTCGGTCCGTGTCCTGAGGAGTATTACTTCGCACTTGTTCTTGTTTGAAAGGGCCAGTTTCTCGCCCGATGGGCGATCTGTCGCGTTCAGTTTCGTGGGTGAGGGCAGCCCACCCCATGGCAACGTCTTTCTGATGACCGCCGATGGCCGGAATGAGGTCGTTGTTGCCGGGCATCCCGCGGAGGATAAACTGCTTCGATGGACACCGGACGGGAGAAGCCTTGTCTTCCTCAGCGACCGCTCGGGGACGTGGGACATCTGGACCGTCCACATCACCGGGGGGAAGCAGCAAGGAGAACCAGAACTCCTGAAAAAGGACTTCGGCTATTATGCAGACGTTCTTGGCTTTGCACCCGACGGCTCCTGTTATTACAAGACTGACACCGCGTTAGGTCGCTTCTACAACGGTGCGGTCGACCTTGAAACCGGTAAGGTACTCGTGCCACCCGCGCCGGTCACGACGCGGTATACCGGCCCACCGTCAATGGCAACATGGTCACCCGACGGCAGGAACTTGGCCTACCTTTCACGTCGGGGTGGCATCGGTCCCGGAAACAACATCCTCACGATCCGGTCCGTCGCAACCGGGGAAGAGCGCTTTCTGTCGCCGCGTCTTCGTTTCGTTAACCAGATCTCCTGGGCGCCGGACGGCCGTTCCATCATCGCCCTCGGCATCACGGAGACGGAGGACGGACTCTTCCGCATCGACGCTGAAACAAGCGCGATCACCAAGCTGGCAGGTCAGGGCCGGTTTGCGCCCCGCCTCTGCCCGGATGGGAAGACCCTGGTGTTCGTGGCGGAGGGGCCAATTATTAAAAAACGGAACCTCGACACCGGTGAGGAGTCGGAAATTGTCAAAGGAGGAATGTTTTACGACCTCTCCCCGGACGGCCGGGAAGTGGTGTTCGAGGCGAAAGGCGCTGTAAAGACCGTGTCCCTCAACGGAGGGGAGCCGCGGGAGCTATTTCGCGGTTTGGCGCAGTATTACAACCTGAAGTGGACGAGGGACGGCCGTTACATCATCGCCCAGGCACGCGGTACCGCGAGCAGTGAAATCTGGCGGGTTCCGGCGCAGGGCGGGACGCCGCTGAAGCTGGGCCTCTCCGTTCCAAAGCTGCAATACTTCGCGCTTCACCCGGACAACCGCCGCTTTGCGTTCAGCGTCAATGAGGGGTCCAAGAGCGAGCTCTGGGTTATGGAGAACTTCCTGCCGCCGCTGAAAGTCGCCAAGTAGCCGGTAGAAGGGGGGACAGAAAGCGAGGCAGGCGTCGAGTCAAGGGACGAGCCTTCGCGGCGGAAGTGGCCCCCCGGGCAAAGCCCGGGGCACTCACCCGCAATGTTAGTACGCGGCTGAGTGCGGCGGAAACGGATCCCCACGGCGGCCGGGGCCCCTGCCGCCGCCCCGGCCGCCGTGGGGAGCGGGAATCCAGCCCGTTCGGCCAGTAACCTGGATCCCCGCCTCCGCGGGGATGACAAGGGCATGGCGCTTTTTCCCCGTCATTCCCTTTTTCCCCGTCATTCCCGCGGAGGCGGGAATCCAGATTAAAAAGACTGGATTCCGGATCAAGTCCGGAATGACAACATTGTAAAGTCATTGCTGATACACCACATGAGTTATCGCGGCTTCCCGAAAAAACCGAAACGCCGGTGCGAGATTTTCTTATGGTCGCTTCGCCTTCTTCCCGCTCGCCCCATGACGTAAGAAACGTACTCGTTTCTAGGCCTAGCTTGAGTTGCCCAAAAAAGTGATCCTTGTTATGATATTCCGGCGATGGGTCAGTATTCGATATATCTTGACGCGGCCAAAGAGGTCGCACGCGATGCGGGCGAAATTCTCCGGCGCGATTATTATAAAACGGGAGAGGTCTTTTTCAAGGGCGAGGTCAACCTTGTCACCGCGACCGACACGGAGTCCCAGGCCTTCATCTTCGACCGCCTCTCGAAGTCCTTCCCCGGCCATGATTTCCTGGCTGAAGAGGGCCTGAAAGAGCTCTCGGGCGCAGAGTTCCGCTGGGTCTTCGACCCGCTCGACGGGACGACGAATTTCGCTCACCGCTTCCCCGTTTTTTGCGTGTCCCTGGGCCTCGAGCGCGGGAAGGAGCTGGTCTGCGGGGTTGTCTATAACCCGATGAGCGAAGAGATGTTCTGGGCGGAGCAGGCCGGGGGCGCTTTCTTCAACGGACGGCCGATATGCGTCTCGAAGATCGATGATCTGAATAAAGCCCTTGTCGCCACGGGCTTTCCTTACGATATCCGCGAAAATAAGACGAACATACGCCATCACGACGATTTTCTCCTCCGGACCCAGGCCGTGCGGCGCTGCGGTTCGGCCGCGCTCGATCTATGCTATGTGGCCTGCGGCCGGTTCGACGGTTTCTGGGAGATGAAGCTCAGCCCCTGGGACACGGCGGCCGGCGCGGTCATCGTGGCGGCGGCCGGCGGCCGCGTTACGGACTTCAACGGGAGACCGGTCGATATCTATCATCCCGAAGTCGTGGCCAGCAACGGCCTGGTCCATCAGGCGATGCTCGACGTTTTGGATTCGAAAGCGGAATGAGATGAAGGGGGCAGCTCTGACATCGATCATTTTGTGTGCGTCCCTCGGACCTCTTTGGCTCGTTCCCTCCGTTCACCCCCAGGAGTTCCTCCAGGATTTCGAGTTGGTCAAGAAGGTCCTTGTCGTCGCCAGCACGCCCTGGACGGACAGCGGCATCGCCGTCAAAAAAGGGCAGGAATTGTATTTCGAAGCGGAGGGGACGATCTCACTCCAGCGGGACAATCCCATCTCCGTCTGCGGTCCCGAGGGCCTTAATCTACGGACGATGCAGCAGCCGCTCTACGATCAGAATCTCGGGGCGCTCATCTGCAGGGTCCGGGAGAAAGTCGAGGCCAGCGAGGACAAGCAGACGGGCGAGAAGACGAGCCGCGACGTCGGCGAGGTGTTCTTCATCGGCAAAGAAAACCGGCTGCTCCTGCCGAAAGAAGGACGGCTGCTGCTCGGCGTCAACGAGAACGTTTCGGGCGACAACGACGGGGGGTTCGAGGTCAAGATTTACCTGCGAAAATTTCGCCCGCAGGGATGAGAATTAAGTTTTCGGTTCGCCGTTCTTCTGAAGCATCTTCTCCAGGAATTGGGTGTTGTAGTTGCCGCGGATGAAGTCCGAGTTGGCAAGGATGAGGAGGTGGAGCGGGATGTTGGTCTTGACCCCGACGATCGTCGTCATCTCCAGGGCCGTGGCCATCTTCTTGATGGCGAGCTGGCGATTGGGCGCGTAGGCGATGATCTTGGCGATCAAAGAATCGTAGTCGGGGGGGATCTGCCAGCCGCCGTAGGCCGCGGAGTCGACCCGAATCCCTTCTCCGCCGGGGAGGACGAGAAAATCGATCTTCCCGGGCGAGGGGGCGAAGGTTACTGGGTCCTCGGCATTGATCCGGCATTCGATGGCGTGGCCGCGCAGGACGAGCTCGAAGGGGAACGTCACCTTCTCGCCCGCCGCCGCCCGGATCTGAGCCTTGACCAGGTTGATGCCGTAGACTATCTCGGTGATGGGATGCTCGACCTGGACGCGGGTGTTGGCCTCCATGAAATAGAACTTCTTGTTCTCATCGACGAGGAACTCGAAGGTCCCCAGGCTCTCGTAGCCGATGTATTTGGCCGCGTCCTCGACGGCGCTCATCATTTTCTTGCGGAGCTTTTCGTCCACGAAGGGGGACGGCGTCTCCTCGATCACCTTCTGGTATTTCCTCTGGACCGAGCATTCCCGCTCGCCGAAGACAATGACGGTGCCTTTCTTGTCGGCGACCACCTGAATCTCGATGTGGCGGGCGTCGGCCAGGAATTTCTCGATGTAGAGCGAGGGGTCGCCGAACGCGGATTTGGCCTCGTTCTGGGCGATGGGGAACTGTTCTTCAAGGTGCTGGGGCGTCCGGCAGATCCTCATGCCCTTGCCCCCGCCGCCGGCCGCGGCCTTGATGATGACGGGGAAGCCGATCTTCTGGGCCACCTTCTTCGCTTCGCCGACCTCATCGATGATTTTATCGCTCCCCGGAATGATCGGCAGTTTGGCCTTGGCCATCTCCCGGCGGGCCCGGTTCTTGTCCCCCATTAAGCGGATGATCGAGGCGGGCGGACCGATGAAGGTGATCCCCGAGGTCTCGCAGATCTCGGCGAAGCGCGGATTCTCGGCAAGAAACCCGTAGCCGGGATGGATGGCGTCGGCCTTGGTGATCTCGGCCACGGTCAGCAGGTTGGGGATGTTCATGTAGCTGTCGGACGCCCGGGCGGGGCCGATGCAGAATTTCTCGTCCGCGAGCAGGGCGTGGAGCGATGTTCTATCGCTTTCCGAGTAGACGGCGACGGTCTTGATGCCGAGCTCCTTGGCGGCCCGGATGATCCTGAGGGCGATCTCACCGCGGTTGGCTATGAGGATCTTAGACAACATGGGGTTTTAAGCGCCGGGGATGATGGCGAACAATTTCTGCCCGAACTCGATGGGCTTGCCGTTCTCGACGAAGATCTCCTTGACCAGGCCGTCTACGTCGCATTCGATCTCGTTCATGAGCTTCATCGCTTCAACAATGCAGAGCGTCTGTTTCTTTTTGACGGGTTCGCCGATCTCGACGAATGGAGCGGCGTTGGGGGCAGGGGCCCGGTAAAACGTTCCGACCATGGGGGAGGTGACGAAAAAGAGCGGCCCGCGGGCCTCGTGGGATTGGGGTTCGACAAGGCCGGCGGACGTCGTCAGGGAAGCGGGCGACGCGGGCTGGTCGTGTGGCGGCATGAGCGGCGGCCGGGAGGGATATTCGATCTTCGCGTTCCGGGCGATCTTTATCTTGAATCCTTCGACCTCAAGCTCGAACTCGGCTAAATTCTTCTCTTCCAGGAGCTTGATGATCTTATTGATCTCCTCATAATCGATCCGTGAAGTCATGCTCTTCTCCTCATCGGAATCGGAAAAGTCCTTTGTTTTCTTCATGTTATTTATTATTTAAGCGAAAAGTATTATTACCTTAACAACAAAAAGGAGGGCCTGTCAAGCAGAGGAAACCATTTCGATATATCGAGATGGAGGCCTATGACACCCGCTCACCCCGAACAAAGACATGCTTGACCTTGAGTGTTTTGTCGAGGATGACAAGGTCGGCGTCGGCGCCCGCGGCGATCCGGCCTTTCCGGGCCGAGAGGCCGAGGAGGCGAGCCGGGTTGAGGGTCAACATGGGGAGGACATCGGTCATCGGCAGACTCGTCCAGCGGAGCATGTTCCGCAGGGCTATATCGAGCGTTATGGCGCTTCCGAAAAGCCGGCCTTCCTTGGTCCGGAGAGGAATCCGGCTTTGACCAGCCTTCCTTGTAGCGTCGGTGACAAGGACGATCTTATCAAGGGGTTTGATCTTCGTCACGAGGAGGACCATGGCGGGATGGATGTGGATGCCGTCGGCGATGAGCTCGACCGAAACACGGTCATCCAGCAGCAGCGCCCCGGCCAGACCCGGGTCCCGATGAAAGAGTCCGCTCATGGCGTTGAATAGATGCGTCCCGTGCCGGAGACCGGCTCCAATACCCGTTGAGGCCTCGGCATAAGAGGCGTTCGAATGCCCGGCCGCGGCGATGATCCTGTGGCGTTTTAAAGATCGGATGAGGGAGTTCGCCCCGAAGATCTCGGGCGCCAGGGTCATGATCTTGAGTTCTTTGCCCGCGGCTTTGATATAGCGGCCGAGCTCTTGGGCTGAATACGGCCGGACGTGGCTTTCCGGCTGGGCGCCCCTTTTTTCCTTGGCGATGAAGGGCCCCTCCAAGTGGAGACCGAGGACGGCCGAGAGGACATCCCCGGCGGCCGGGGCGGCGGTAGGGGCCCCAGGCTTTGTCTGGGGATCCGTTTCCGCCGTACTCAGCCGCGTATTTATATCGCGGGTGAGTGCCCCGGGCTTTGCCCGGGGGTCCACTTCCGCCGTACTCGCCCGTGGATACAAGCTACGGGCGAGTGGCGAGCCGAAGGCTCGTCCCTTGACGGCCGTTTTGACTTTGTTTATTGTCTTGATGGCCTTTAGGATCACTTCGGGTGCGGCCGTCATTAAGGTCGGGACGGCGGACGTCGTCCCTTTCTTCAGATGGGCCTTAAGGACGTTGAGGCAGGCGGCTTCCGTGCCGTCCATGAAATCCGAGCCGGCCCCGCCATGAAGATGGATGTCGATGAATCCCGGCACGGCGGTACAGCCCTTGAAATCCAGAACTTCAGCCGGAGATGCCGAACTTCGTCCCCGCGGGGTAATCCCCCCTCGCCCCCCTGTAGAAAAGGGGGGGATCATGGCTTCTTTAAAAAAGGGGGGGATGATGGCCGGAATTGAGGCTAGAGGACCGGCGTAAGCGATCCGGCCGTCCTTGATCAGGATCGCGCCGTTTGAAATACGCCGGGTCGGCGTATAGATGTCGACGTTCTTAATCAGGATCATATCTGGTTTTTCAGTTCCTCGATCTCTTTCTTCAGCCGCCGGATGGCCGCTTTGGCCGCGCTTTCCGTCCTGGCTTCGGAGATGACCCGGATGATCGGTTCGGTGTTCGAAGGCCGGACATGGATCCAGTGGTCAGGGAAATCGATCTTCAGGCCGTCGAGCAGACTGATCCGGCCTTCTCCCTCATATCTTTTCTTGAGGAGGCCGACCAGGCGATAGCCCTGTTCGGCCGATCCTTCGATCTTGTCCTTGATCATCACATATCGGGGAACGCGTTTTTGAAGAGCGGAGATCGTCCGACCTGAGGCGGCCAGATATTCCAGGATCAGGCCCATCCCGGCGAAGCTGTCGCGGCAGGGATGAACCCCGGGAAGGATGACGCCGCCGTTGCCTTCGCCGGCGATCACGGCGGCGGGTTCGGCCGTAAGCACTTTTTCCACTACGTTGATCTCGCCGATCTTCGTCCGGAAGACGGGGGCCTTTCGGGCGGCGGCGATGTCGTCGATGGCCCGCGTCGTCGAGAGGTTGCAGACCACCGATCCTTTCTTTTTGCCGAGCATATACTGCGCCGCCAAAGCCAGGGTCAGTTCCTCCCCGAGGGGCCGGCCTTTATCGTTGACGATAGCCAGCCTGTCGGCGTCGGCGTCCTGGACGAAGCCTACGTCGGCCCGGCTCTTGACGACCGTTCGGCAGATCTCTTTGATGTTCTCGGGCAGGGGTTCGGATTGATCAAGGGACGAGCCTTCGGCTCGCCACTCGCCCGTGGCTTGTATCAACGGGCGAGTACGGCGGAAGTGGACCCCCGGGTAAAGCCCGGGGCCCCGGCCGCCGTGGGCGAACGAACCGTCGGGGACGGCGTTGATGACCACGGTCTCGCAGCCCAGTTCCTGCAGGAAGCGCGGGGCGAGGATGGCGCCGGCGCCGTTGCCGCAGTCGAGGGCCACTTTGAATTTCCTGCGCCGGATGAGGTCCGCGTTGAAATAGCCGAGAAGCTTCTTGAGGTGAGGCTCGACCGGCTGGGATTCGGCCCGGAGAGCTTTCAACCTGTCCGGCGGGGCGTAGGTAAAATCGCCCTGATGATAGATGTCGAGGAACTCTTCCATCTGGTGGGGCGTGAGATACAGCCCGTCGCGGCTGATGAATTTCAGGCCGTTCCATTCCTTCGGGTTGTGGCTCGCCGTAACGGAGATGCCGCCCGAAGACTTGGCCTCCTTGGCCAGGAAGAGGAACGAGGGAATGGGACAGATCCCGACATCGATGGGTTGGCAGCCGGAAGAAAGGAGCCCAGCGATGACGGCCTGTAAGAGCATCGGCCCCGACGGCCTGGCGTCCCGGCCGACGATGACCGGCCCGCCTCCGACGTAGGTGCCGAAAGCCTGGGACAGGGCCCCGGCGAGCTGGGGGGTCAGGCTGTCGCCGATGATCCCCCGGACGCCGGAGATGCTGATCTTCAGGGATGATATCTTTTTCATTGGATCGAGACGTTGATGAAATCGATGACTTCGTCGGCCCGTTTCCGCGCTTTGCTTTTGACCCGGTCCTCGGCGATGATCCGGATCATCGGCTCGGTCCCGGACGTTCGAACCTGAACCCAGCCGCTCTTGTCCTCAACCCGGATGCCGTCCGACTCGTCGATCTCGTGCCGGCGGAAAAATTTTTTCACCTCGCTGACGACGGAATGAACCCTCGAGGGGGGGCAGGGGATCTTTTCCTTGACGATGTGATAGCGGGGGAGCTCGCCGGCGAGGCGCGAGATCGTCCGGCCGCGGATGGCCATCGTCTGGAGGATGTAGCCCATGGTCGCGAAGCTGTCGAACGCCGGCTGAAAAGCGGCCAAGGCCACGCCGCCGCTGCCCTCGCCGGCGAGCACCGCGTCCTCCTGGAGAAGGGCGTGAACGGCGTAGGATTGGCCGACCTTGGTCCGGACGAGCGGACAATTGCGGCCGCGGGCCACGTCCTCGATCATCCGCGAGGTCGAAAGGTTGGTCACGACCGGGCCGCAGTGGTCCTCCAAATATTGCCCGGCCACGAGGGGAAAGGTGAACTCCTCGGATAGGCTCTCGCCCGTTTCCGTGACGCAGGAGACGCGGCTGACGTCGCTGTTCAGGAGAAAACCGACGTCCGCGCCGACGGCTTTGATGATGGCCACGACCTGCTGGGCGTTGCGCGGCCTGGGTTCCGGGTCGTGGGGGAAGAAGCCGTTGGGTTCGTGGTTGACCGGGATGAGCTCGAATCCCAGGGCGCGGGCCATGGGCTTGAGGAAAGGGGCGCCTGCGCCGTTGCAGGCGTCGATGACGACCTTGAGCCGGGCTTTGCCGATGGCCTCGGCGTCGAGAAACGCCCGCAGGCCGTCAAAATATTCGTCGGCATAGAGGGCTACGTCCCGGATGCGGCCGAGGCGGTCCGTTGACACCTTCTTGAACTTGCCAAGGTGGTAGATGTCCAGAACCTCGGCCCCTTGGAACGGATTGAGGGTCATTCCGTCTTGGTTGATGAAGGAGAGGGCGTTCCACTGGATATCGTTATGGCCGGCGGTGATGGACATCCCCCCTCCGGCCTTCAACCGCGTGACCATGTATTGAAGGATCGGGGTCGGACAAATACCCAGGTCCAACACATCGCAACCCGTGGAGAGGAGAGCGGCGAGGCCGGCGGCGTGGAGCAGGGGACCGGAGATCCGCGTGTCGCGGCCGACCAGCACGGGCCGGGAATGTACGCGCGTGCCGAAGGCCGCGGCGAAGTCCATGACGAGCTTGGGGGTGATGGAATCGCCGACGATGCCGCGGACGCCGGAGATGCCGATCTTGAGTAATTTCAATTTTTCTATCTCATGTTGTCATTGATTATATGAAAGCGCTGCAGTCCTTAGAAGAAAAGGATTATAAAAGGAAGAAGGAGGTACTGCAGGATGAACATATATTTTGGGTGCGATGCGCACAAGCGGTATTCGATGTTCGCTTCGATGAACGAAC
>JAUYDS010000193.1 GCA_030691735.1 Candidatus Aminicenantota bacterium | reverse complement strand
CTTCCGCTTCTATGCCCTGGCCGATGGGATCAAGGCCTATCTGTTCGGCCAAAAGAGGGGCCTTTACGGCTGTTTTTCCTCCCGCGATCCCGATACCGGCCAACGATGGCTTTTTTCATCATAAATTTTGGGGGAACTCCTGAAGATCTTCACCAGTTGACAAAAGGAACCGCGTCGATATAGAACAAGGGCAGCGATATCATTCCGCTCCGGGTAGAAAAAACGTGAGAAAAATCGCGGGACGTTTCAACGCCATGTTCCTGGCCCTGATCTCGATGCTCGGGCTGTTTTCAGCCGCTGGATTGCCGCCGCAGGCTTCCACCCCTGTTGCGCTGAGCAATGCCCAGTTCCAAGGCCTGACCAGGATCATCGCGACAACGAATGTCGCGTTAACCGGAATCGACGCCGCCCATATCGTCATCACCAAGCCAGACAGCTCCGTGATTCCCGCGTCCGCGATAACCGACATCGCGGTCATAGGCAACGCCCTGTCGGTCGTGATCAACGTGGACCCATTCGCCCGCATAACCTCCGAAGGCACCACCATTGCCACCGAGGCCTTCGGTTCATTCCGTGCTTCCAAGCCGGCACAGGTCCAAAGGTCGGGGGAGCCGGCCGCCAACGGACATATCATTGGAACCGGCTCGGGGAGCGATGAAGGCTGGAACATCCTCAGAACCGATCTCGATTTTATCGATCCCGTCACCGGCGAGCAGGGTCTCTACCGCCATACCGATGTGACCCCGAATCGAAATGACGCAAATAATCCCATCGATTGGAAGGACGGCCGCATCGTCACCCCCACCCACAAGTCCAAAACCATGCTGATGGTGTTGGTCGAGTTTCCCGACCGGCGCGCCGCCGATGCCGAAGCTCTTTATGCCGGCACGGCCCCCTACCTCGAGTTCCTGCAAGGTGCGGTTGAGTGGTTCGCGAGAGCATCCTACGGCCAGTTCCGATTTTCCCTGGCTTCTCCGCAGGTGGAAAAGCGGCTGGGCTGGATCCTGATGGATAAAAACGCGACCGAATACCGGGCGGGCGGCTCGACCATCCCGATGCACGCGTATATCGGAGAAGCGTGCCAGAAGGCCTATGACCAATGGGGCATCCAAGCCGATGCCTATGACCTTCTGGCGATCATGCCGGCCAAAGGCACATCCGGTCTCCGCAACGGCCCGGCCTATACCCACCGCAAACCCACCGGCCCCGAAGAGCCCAACGCCAACCGCATCGCCTATATCGATCGCGACAAAAAGCCGCATTATATCGACACGGCCATCACGGCCGGCAATGACCTGTTCCGGTGGGGATACCGCTGGGCCGTCCACGAGTCAGGGCATACCTTCGGGATCCCGGACCTCTACTCGTATAGCCCGGTCATCCAGGAAATCAAGGTCGGCTCGTTCTTTTTTTGCGGAGGGTGGGACATGATGGGCAATATCGCCGGGCATTCCACGGATTTCCTGGCTTGGCACAAGTGGAAACTGCGCTGGATCCGGGACGATCAGGTGGACGTGGTCAGCCAATCAAACCCCCATTCCACCACCCACTTTGTCACGCCTGTGGAAACCCCGGGCGGGACCAAGATGGTGGTCGTCCGCACCGGCCTCACCACCGCTTATGTCGCCGAATTCCGGACCAGGTTGGGCGTCAACGCCTTGGACGAACGGGGAAAATACGCCGGAGTCCTCATCTACCGGATCGATTCGACAAAATCCGGAGCCCGGGGCGCTGATTATACGGGACAAATCATCTCCAAGAAGTACTATGCCGATCCGATCGTCGGCGGACCGAAAAACCTGACGGGTTTGTGGCGGCCCATTGATAATCGCCTCGATGGGTATGATTCCGCCGATTGCTGCTGGCAGCCGGGCGATGTCTTTTCCGATCCCGCATTCGGCGTGACGATCAGCGTCGGCGGAATCACCCGATGCAATTCCTCCAATCCGTCCGGCAGTCTCTACACGGCGGACGATGTCGCCACGATCACCGTCCAAAAAACCAAGGACGCCGCTCTAATCAAGGACGTGGTTTTGAGCAACGCTCAATTGAAAGGCCTCACGGATCTGACGTTCGATACGAACATCGAATTGCAGCAGAGAATCCCTAACTCCAACGCCGGCGAGGGAGGTGCCAATCCTTATATCCGCGAAGACTCTCTCCTCCGCCCAAGGAGCCTGGTTATCACCAAAGCCGATGGTTCCAACATAGCCGCCGAAAAAATCATCAAAATCGTGGTGAATCCCACCAGCGTCCACGTCACGTTGGCTAAGGGGGCATTCGCTCGCGCCGCGGAGGCGAAGAACGCCACCGTCGCCACCAAGGCCTATTATCACTTCGCCCCCGGCGCGGCCGTGCCCGTGAGCATTCTCAATTAAAGGGGGAGGTCATGAATATCTACCATTCGCCTTTGACGGGCCTCGTGAATAGATCGAGTCTGGCGCGGATCTTTCGGGAGTTGAGTCAACAGGAAGGCGCGATGCGTTGGGTCGTCCGCGTCCTGATGGTGGCCGTGGCGCTCGGCGCCGCGGCCACGGGCCGGGCCGAAGCCCAGGCCCGCCCGCCGTTGACCGAAAGCGAAAAGGCGGGACGCTGGGCCATCGAGAACGAGCTTGCGTCGCTCGCCAATATCGAGCGCAAGCTGATGATCGCGATGCGCGACGGCGTGCGCATCGCGGCCGACGTCTACTGCCCGAAGGACACGGCCAAGACGTATCCGGCGATCTGGGTGCGAACGCCTTACAATTTCAACTCCTGGGACGTCGCAAACGGCGTGCCGCGGAACATGACCGCGGCGCTCACGGCCATCAAGCGCGGGTACGCCTTTGTCGAAATGCAGGAGCGCGGCCAGTTCTTCTCCGAAGGCGAATGGGATGTCCTCGGCGCTCCGCTCACGGACGGTGAGGACGAGGTCGCCTGGATAATTCGACAGCCGTGGTCCAACGGCAAAGTCGGCACGACGGGCTGCTCCTCGACGGCCGAGTGGCAAGTCGGCGTCGTGGCGCGCGACATCCCAGGATTCGCCGCATTCAACGTCCAGGGGTTCGGCTGCGGCGTCGGGCGCGTAGGTCCTTTCTATGAGCAGGGCAACTGGTATCGCGGCGGGGCCCTCATGATGTACAACATCAACTGGTTCTGGGGCAACGAGAAGCCGCAACGGCCGATGTTCCCCCCGAACACGCCTCGAGAGGACCTCATCCGGCTCTCGAAGTCATGGGACCTGGCCGCGAGATTCCCGCCCGTGGATTGGAATAAGGCATTCTGGGTTCTCCCCGTGCAGGACATTCTTAATTCGGTGGGCGCGCCAAAGAAAGTCTTCGACGCCATGATCCGGCGCACTCCGAACGATCCGGCATGGTACAAGGGCGCGCTCTTTCACGACAACATGCGTATCAACGTGCCGGGCCTATGGTACATGTCCTATTACGATATCGCCATCGCCGCCAACCTCGAGATGTACAACTTCGTTCGGAAGACCGCGAGGGGCGACGCCGCCAATCAGCAGTGGGCGATCATCGCCCCGGTCGGGCATTGCCAGTTCACCCGGGCGACGGAGAAAACGATCGTCGGCGAGCGGGAGATGGGGGATGCCCGGCTCAACTACCAGGAGATCATGTACGGCTTCTTGGACCGCTTCCTCAAGGGCGAGAAGAGCGCCGTCCTCGAGGCGCTGCCGAAGGTCACCTACTACACGATGGGGAACAACAAATGGCGGGGATCGGACACGTGGCCGCCCGAGGGCGTTCAGCCGATGACGTTCTTCCTCTCGAGCGGCGGCAAGGCCAACACGCTGAACGGCGACGGCACGCTCACCCCCCAGCCTCCGTCGGTCGACCGTCCGGACCGATTCACGTACGACCCGATGAATCCGGTCCCCACGCACGGGGGCTACCGCGTGACGAACAACGTGGGGGGCGTGGACGGCTCATACGACCAGCGCACGGTCGAGGAGCGGCCCGACGTACTCGTATATACGACCGCGCCGTTCCGGGAGGGATTGGAGGTCACCGGGACGATGACCCCGACGCTCTATGTATCGTCGGACGTCAAAGACACCGATTTCACGGTGAAGGTGATCGACGTCTATCCGGACGGCCGGGCCTTCACCCTGGACGAGTCCATCCAGCGGATGCGTTATCGGGAAGGCTATGTCCAACCGCCGGTCTGGATGGAACCGGGGAAGGTGTATAAAGTGATGCTGCTGCCGTTGACGACGAGCAACCACTTCGACGTCGGGCATCGGCTCCGCGTCGAAGTGAGCAGCAGCAGCTTCCCCGAATATGACCGCAATCTCAACACCGGCGGTCATAATTACGACGAGGCGACGGGCGTGGTCGCACACAATGCCGTGCACCACTCGGCGAAGTATCCCTCGTCGATCACGGTTACCGTGATGAAGCGCAAGACGCCTTAGGGGAGAGAGGGGATCGGCGGGTCCCTCCTCGATGCCGCCATGTCCTGAAGGAAGGATACAAATATGACGAGATCGCTTTCCGCGTGCGTTCTGGCGCTGGCGATGGCTACCGCCGCGCCGGTCGATCCACCCCTGGATTTCGACGCGTCCGAATATTCGGCTCGGCGTCAGAAGCTGATGGCCCAGATCCCCGACGGCTTTGCGGTCATCCAGGGATCGTTGGCCGGGCCCCTGAACAACGAGTTCATCCAGAACAACGAGTTCATCTACCTGTGCGGCGTCAAGTTGCCCCGGGCCGTGCTCATCGTCGACGGTATCCACAAGGAAAGCCTCCTTTTGTACTCGGCCAGTGAGGCCTATCTCCGGAATGAGGGCCTGAGCCTCGATCTCCTCCGCGATCCCCGGGGGGCCACAGGAGTTGAAAAATATTATCCCGCTGATGAACTCACAGCGGTCCTAACGAAGCTGGCGGCTCAGGCCAAGGTGATTTATACGCCCCTCACTCCCGAGGGCTCGCCCCAGGAGGTCGCGACGAACAGCGACTGGGACGGGCGTCTGACGCGGGAGCATCAACTCGCCGCGATGCTCCGGCAGCGCTTTCCAGACATCGAGGTGCGCGACTGCACTCATACCCTCTGGGATTTGCGTCGGATTAAAACGCCAGCCGAGGTTGACGTTTTGCGCAAGGCCAGCCAGATTAGCGTCCAGGCCATGCGCGAGGTCATGGCGGAGGCCCGCGTCGGCCAGTATGAATACGAGATCAGCGCGCTCTTCGAGTATGTCTGCAAGCGGCGAGGCTGCCGCCGGGTGTTCGATTACAACGTCATCATCTCCTCAGCTGAGAACCATCCGTATCTGCATTACTACCGGCATAACCGAAGGCTGGTCGACGGCGATTTTCTGGTGGTTGACTCAGGGGGGGACTACCGGGATTACGATTCCGACATCACGATCTCATTCCCCGTCAACGGGACGTTTTCCCCCCGCCAACGCGAGATCTACGAGGCCTGCAACGCCGTCAGCAAGGCCTGCCTGCTCTATTACCAACCGGGCGTCACCGCTTACGAGGTCGGTGAGCAGGTCCGCCGGAAACTGCGGGATCAAGGTTATGATCTGAGCCGGGACGCTTTCACCAGCCTGCGGTACTTCAAAGAGGGCGGCGTCACCCACTATGTCGGCCTGGCCACGCACGACGCCGGCGGCAGCGACAAGCCCAAGGACCGGCCTCTGCGTGCCGGCGAGGTTTTTGCCAGCGACGTGTTCGCCGTTTTCCCCAAGGAAAACCTCGGCGTTCGCATCGAAAATATCGTTTTGATCACGGAGACCGGGTGCGAGAACCTCTCGGCCGGTCTTCCGCGCGAGATTTCCGAGATTGAGGCCCTCATGAAGGGCGCCCGAAAATAAGCTGGATCCCGAAACCGTCGCGAACAGCGCCGGATCGACCCGATCGGAGGACCGACACGGCCTCGATCATACACGCGGAGAAAAAACGCTGTCATCGGATGATCTCGGGAGAGGGGCCGATCGACCAGCCGGTTGTTTTCGTGAGCCGGGCCTTTTGCGACAACGTTTTCCCGCCCCCTTGAAAAGATGTGTTTTAAAAAATATCATTCTTGGATCAAGGAGGAAATCATGATCCGACAGGCTCGTTTGCGCCCTTCGAGTCCGGATTTCCGGGGGAATGCCGTCGTCCTATTCGGCATGGTCTTCGCTTCGGCTTTTTTTTCATGGTCCTGCAGCTGCCCATCGACTGACCTTCCCGGCCAGACTGACGCCTCCTCTCTGACGTTGGAACGGATTTTCCGTTCCGAGGAGTTCGCCGCCGCCGGTTGGGGTCCCGTGAAATGGTCGGCCGACGGCTCGGGATATCTCCGAGCCGAAGCGTCCGCGAGTCAGGCCGACGGCCGCGATATCGTCCGGATCGATGCTGAGAGCGGAGAAAAGAAAATCCTCGTCCCGGCGGGCAAGCTGATCCCGCCCGGGGAACGCCGGGCCCTCCCGGTCCGGGACTTCGAATTTTCGCCCGAGGGGTCGAAGCTTCTTCTCCTCACCGGCGCCCGGCGCGAGTTCCATAAAACCTTCGGCGATTATTGGATTCTCGACCTCCAGAACGGAGGACTCCGGAAATTGGGAGGGGGCGCCCCCGAAACCTCACTCTTGAATCCCACCTTTTCGCCCGACGGCGGGATGGCGGCCTACGTCTGCGAGAACAATATCCGCGTCGAGGACTTGTCCTCGCATCGGATCACCCGTTTGACCTCGGATGGATCGGAGACCGTGCTCAACGGGACGTTCGACTACGTCACCGAGGAGGAGTTCTTCACCACAAACGGTTTCCGCTGGAGTCCGGACAGCCGGCGGATCGCCTACTGGCAAATCGACGTCAGCCGCGTTCCGGAATTCCACATGATCAACAACACGGATTCCCTCTATCCCCGGATCATTTCCTTCCGGTTCTCTAAGCCTGGAGAGCCGAATGCCGCCGCCCGCGTCGGCATCGTCGGCGCCGCGGGCGGAAAAACCCTATGGTTGCAGGTTCCGGGCGATCCCGGCAACGCCTATATCCAAAACTTGGATTGGGCGGCCAATTCCGAAGAAGTCGTCTTCCAGCATCTTAACCGGCGGCAGAACGAGAACGAGGTCATGTTCGGCGATGCCCGAAACGGACGCGTCCGGGGGATCATGAAGGATTCCGATCCGGCCTGGCTCCACGTCGTGACCGATTTTTGCTGGTTGGAACACGGGCGCCGCTTCTTCTGGATCAGCGAGAAGGACGGCTGGCGGCACGCGTATGTGGTCGCCCGCTCCGGCGAGGACATCAGGCTCGTCACGCCGGGCGCGTTCGATGTAGACAGCATCGTCCATATCGACGAAACGGCGGGGCTCCTGTATTACATCGCCTCGCCGGACAATCCTGCCCAGCGCTATCTATATAAAACCGCCCTGGACGGGAGAGGACAGGCCGTCAGGCTGACCCCCCCAGGACAGCCGGGGATCCACCGCTATCAGGCTTCCCCCGACGGCCGCTGGGCTTTCCAGACGTATTCGACATTCGAAAAGCCGCCGGTGACCAAGCTCATCTGCCTGGCGGACCATTCCGACGTCCGAACCGTCGTCGATAATTCGGAGCTTTCGGCGAAGGTGGGCGCCCTCCGAAAGGGGACGTCCGAATTCTTCCGCATCGACATCGGCGGCGGCGTTCTCCTCGACGCCTGGACGATGATGCCTCCCGGCCTCGAACCCTCGAAGAAATACCCCGTGCTCTTTTATGTTTATGGGGAGCCCTGGGGTTCCACCGTTCAAGACAGCTGGGGGGGGAACCGCTATCTTTGGCACTTGCTGCTCACCCAGCAAGGGTATATCGTCATGAGCGTCGATAATCGCGGGACACGCGTGCCGCGGGGCCGGGAGTGGAGGAAGGTCATCTACGGGCAGGTCGGGCTCCTGGCGTCCGCGGATCAGGCCGCCGCCGTGAAGGCCGTCCTCGGCCGCTACTCGAGCGCCGATCCGGAACGGATCGGCATTTGGGGCGCTAGCGGCGGCGGGGCCATGACCCTGAACGCGATGTTTCGGTATCCTTCGATTTACAGGACTGGCATCGCGCTCGCGGCCCCGGCCGATCACCGGCTGTATAATTCGATCTACCAGGAGCGGTACATGGGCTTACCCTCCGACAACGCCCAGGGATACCACGACGGATCGCCGATCCACTTCGCGAAGCAACTCGAGGGCCATCTCCTCCTGATCCACGGGACCGGGGACCACAACGTCCATTATCAAAACGCCGAAGCCCTCGTGAACGAGCTCGTGAAATACAACAAGCGTTTCACGATGATGGCCTACCCGAACCGGACCCATGGGATCAGCGAGGGCGAGACTACGAATGTCCACAAATACGAATTGATGACGCGCTACTTGCGCGAGCATTTGCCCCCGGGCCCGCGGTGAAGCAGGCACGAAATCACGACGGCTGGACGGCGGAATTTCCGGCCATGCCCTTTGCGATTTCGTCGGCGTGTCCCGATTATTTTTTCGCGGTCCGGGCCGCCGCGCTCTTCCGCATCAGGTCCTCGATCTCCGCGATCTGGCGCGGAATACCAGCCGAGAGGTTCTCACAGCCCGTGTCGGTGACGAGGACGGTGTTCTCGACCCGGACGCCGAGGTTCTCGCCCGGCCAGACGGCGAAGAGGTCGCTGGCGAAAACCTGGCCCGGCTTGAGCGGCGCGCCGTAGTTCAGATCGGCCCCGCCCGCGTCGTGGGTCGCGAGGCCGACGTAATGGGTCAGCCCCCCTTCCTTAAAGAACCGCAGCTGGGGGAACGCGCCCGCCGTCGGATCGAGACCTTTCCCGCGGATGATCTCCTTCGCTTTCTCGCCGATGTCATAGCCCGAGAGACCGGGGCGGTAGAGCGACAGGCAGGCTTGGCTGACCTCGAGGCAGGCTTGATAGATCTGGCGCTGGCGGGGCGAGAATACGCCGTTGACCGGGAAGGAGATAGTGATGTCGATGTCGTAGTCACCGAACTCGGGCCCGGCGTCGAACACGACGAAATCGCCGTCGACCAGCTTCCGGTTGTGGGCGGCGTAGTGGAGATAGGGATGGTTCTCCGCGGAGCTGATGATGACGTTGAAGGCCTGCTCAGGACAGCCCTCCCTCTTGCAGACGTATTCGAAGAGGGCGCTGAGCTCGTATTCCATCTGCCCCGGCCGGGCCGCCTTCAGGACCTCGGTCATCGCCTGGACGCCGATCCGGCCCGACCGGCGCTGGACTTCGATCTCGGCGGGCGTCTTGATCCTCCGGAGGTCCCAGAGCTTTTCGTTGCAATCCCGGACCTCGGCCTGGGGGAACCTCTCCCGGAGGAGCTTCACGAACTGGAGCTCTCGGGTCAGCCGGCCGTCCCACTCGCCGGAGGAGGCGGACTCGGACGCGGCATTCTCGGCCCGAAACGGCGTGTAGATGACGCGGGCCTGGGCCCCCAGGCGGTTCAGGACGGCGGTGAGCTGCTCGGCCGGATAGGCACGCTCGACGCCGGTCGCGCCCTTGGGATCGCGGGCCAGGTCAGGGCTCATCCCCTCTCCCTTGAGATAGGTCTCGGTCGTCGTATAAAACAGCAGGCTTTCCTTGCGGACCCCGTCGACGATCAGGGCTGCCCGGGGGACCTTCACCCCGCACAGGTAGAGGAAATCGTTGTTCTGCGGAACCGCGAGCGAGCCCCAGATGACCGCGATCCCGTCCGGGATCTGGGCCATGAACCGGGCCCGGCGGCCGGCGTATTCGGAGACCTCGAAGGGCAGGACTCCGGCCGCGACGGACGGGCCCCCGAGCGCCAGGACCAAAAGACAGACGGCGAGCTTCTTATGCATGGCGGGCTCCTTCCTCACGCGAGCGGACGGTCGATGGCCGGACTGGGTTGCGAGAAGAACTTCACCCCGTCCTCCGTGATGTGCATGTCGTCCTCGATCCGGACGCCGAACTCGCCCGGGATGACGATCATGGGCTCGTTCGTGAAGCACATGCCAGGGCTCATGGGAGTCTTGTTCCCGCGGACGAGGTTGATCCACTCGTGGCCTTCGAGGCCGATGCCGTGACCGGTCCTGTGCGGAAGTCCGGGGACCTTGTAATCCGGGCCATAACCGGCGCCGACAATGATCTTGCGGGCGGCAGCATCCACATCCTCGCACGGGACGCCGGGCCGGGCGGCCTTGAAGGCCGCGGCCTGCGCTTCCTTTTCCAGATTCCAGACGTCGAGCTGGCGCTGCGTGGGCTTGCCGAAAACGATGGTCCGGCTGATGTCCGAGCGATAGCCGTCGATGGCGCAGCCGCCATCCATGAGAATGACGTCCCCTTCCCTCAATTGACGCGGCTTGACCGAGCCGTGCGGGAGCGACGTCGCCTCCCCGAAATTCGCGCCGATATTGCCTGTGACCCCGAGCGCGCGGAACGCGGCGGCGGCCAGTTCGCCGAACTGGGCCTTGGTCATGCCCTCCTTGAATTGCGGGAGCACGGCCCGGTAAGCCTCGATGGTGATATCGTTGGCCAGCTGCATCAAGGCCAGCTCCGCAGGCGATTTGATGACCCGGCAGCCGATCGTGACGGGATCGGCGCTGACGTATCGGTGCGCCGACCCCTCCTGGCGGACGCCGTTGAAAATGAAGAACCGCAGCCGCTCCTCGATGCCGATCGTCCCGGCCCGGATCCCGTGGTCCTTGAAAATGCCGCCGATCAACCGGTACGGGCTCTCGTCCTCCTCCCACGTCCGGACGTCGGTCCCGAAGCGGATGAGCTCCCGGGCTCGGTCCTCTTCGAACTTGGGCGTCACCCAGGCCATTTCGCCCTTGGCCGGCAGGACCCAGGCGAAGGTCCGTTCGCTGAGGCTCCAGTTCACACCGGTGAAGTAGAACAGGCTCGCGCCGCCTTCGAGCAGGATGGCGTCGAGCTTGTTCTCGGCCATCAGCGTCCGGGCTTTCTCGATGCGGGCCATTCTCTCCGCGTCCGCGATGGGGACGATCCTGCCTGTCAGGGACGGGGCCGCGGCCGGCGGGCTGGGCGATCCCTGTTTGTCTTTCGTCTCGTTCGCCGGACCCGCGCAGGACCCGAACAGGCTAGCCGAAGCGACGGCCCCGGCGGACAACCGCAGGAAATTCCTTCGGGGAAGACTCATGGTTCACCTCCGTTTGTGTTTGGAACGATGCTCTGACCGTTCTTCGATTCTAGGAGAAACCCCGGCCGGAAACAACGCCCGGGGGCTTTGTCCGCGAAAACGGAATTTGTTATGATGAGGCTCATCGTTAGAGGAGGAGGTCCCTCATGCCACGAACCGCGATAGGAAAATGGCTCGCTTGGTCTTTGCTTGCCGTCGCCGCCGTCTCTTCTCTGGCGGCCCAAACGGCGCCGCCCGGGCCTCCGATCTTCGCCGACTTCGCCGCAGCGCTGATCGGGAAACCGCCGGTGAAGCTCATGCTCGACCCGTTCTACGAAAAATATTGCGATGCGATGGGCATCCCGGTCGTCGCCTCCGGCAAGGTCTCGGACCTCGCCGTCCTCATCGCCCGGGACATCCTCATCCACATGCTCGCGGAGCGTCCCGATATCCGCCGGCAGCTGATCACCGACGGCCAGAAGGTCGGGATCATCGGGAAGGACCAGCAGATGTCCGACATCCCCGAATACAAAACCCTTAAGAAGCCCGAGCTCGGCGACAGGCGCCTGACGCCGGGCGAGATCGCCAACTATGAAAAGATCCGCCAGCAGACGGACGCCGAGTATTGGAACCGGCGGGCCCGGGGCCTGGGCGGGGTCTTCACGACATGCGGCGAGGAGAACCTGCTCGGGATCCCCGGAACGCGCTATTTCGGCGAACAGATCCTGGTCCACGAGTTCGGACACGCCATCCACCGGGCGATCCGGACGGCGGACCCCCAGCTCGCCGCCGACATCGAGAAGCGCTACTCCGACGCCATGGCCCTCGGCCTGTTCAAAGGGCATTACGGCTCCACATACTCCGGCGAATACTGGTGCGAAGGGACGCAGTTCTGGTTCTGGTCGAACTTCGAGTACAAGGACGGCGACCGGAGGGTCTATACCCCCGCCGACCTGCGAACCTATGACCCCGGGCTCTATGACATTCTCGGCCGCGTCTATCCGACCTCGCATCACATTCCCCTGGACCCATTCTGGAACCACCGGGAACGCGCCAAGCCGGCGGAGAAGGCCCCGGAGGCGAAAAAGGACCCGTCTTGACCTCCGTCCGTCTCAGCGCCCCGGAACCGGCGGAACGGAGGGCGCGGGGGCGCCGGTCATTTTCAGCGCCGGGATACTCTTTCCCTCGACCGATCTGTTGAAGGCCGGGACCTCTTTGTCGATCAGGTCGCGATACGCCGTCTGCGCGGCCTGCAGCTCTTTTTCGAGGTCCGCGACGAGCCCCACGGCCGTGTCGGTGGGGCCATAGTCCGCGCTCCCGGCGACGTCGCCCGCCCCCGTTCCGATCTCCCCGTTGAGCCAAATGAAATTGAGATAAAGCTTGTAGGCCTCCTGGTAATATTTGTCGTCGCTGAGCGCCTCCGAGCGCGAGATTAGCCGGTCTTCGACGGCCAGCATTTTCGCGTCGAAGTCATCGATCCCCTTGATCAGCGCCTCCTGGACCGGCCGCGCGGCGAGCGGCTTCCGGGCGTCCTCGAGCTGACGTCGGAGCCATTCGATCTGGTTGGTCATGTCGGAGACGAGGTTGATGTTGTCACGGACGCGGAGCTGGAGCTTCACCGAGGCCCGGATATCGGCCTCGGTCCCCGTATTGTTCGGGGGCAGGAGGACGGTCAGCGGCTGCATGAATGCTTGGCCGGCGACCGTCAATCGGATAGTATACGCCCCGGGAGCGGCGACGGGGCCGACCTGGGCCTGGGCGATCCCCCAGTGAGTAATTGGCCGGGTTGTCGCGTTCTGGAACCGCGGCTCCTCCCAAATGTGCGGATTCCGGGTCGGCGTAGTCCGGAGAGCGACGAGCCGCGGCGGCTCATGGCGGAGGTCCCAGGAGATGCGGTTGAGCCCGGCCCGCCCCTGGCCGGACGGCAATTTACGGATCGCGGTCCCGTTCGCGTCGAGGATCTCGACCTGGACCGGGTCCTTCGGTGCCGCCGGAAGCGTGTAATTGAGAATCGCCCTGCCGCCGCGGACCAGCCGATAGGCCGGGCGCGGTGCTGTGAGCTTCGGGCCGGCGGCGGCCGCGCCCTCCATCATCCCCTGTTCCAGCGGGGTGATGTCTTCCATGATGTAGATCCCGCGTCCATACGTGGAAACGACCAGGTCATGAGCTTGCTTCTGGACGACGACCCAGGAGACGGCAGCCGGCGGCAAGCCTTCCTTGAGCCTTTTCCAGGTCCGGCCGTCGTCCATCGAATAATAGAGCGCGCGGCCGGTGCCGACGAACAACATCCCCTTGCGGTTCGGGTTCTCGGTGATCACGCGGGCGTAATCGAGCGGATGACCCTGCGGCAGATCGCCCGTGATCTTGGTCCACGTCACGCCGAAGTCCGCTGTCTTGAACAGCCATGGATCGCGGTTGTCCATCAGGTGCAAGTCGATGGCGATATAGGCCGTCGTCGGGTCGAACGCCGAGGGATCGATCTTCGAGACCGTCCCCCAGGCCGGCACCCCCTTGATGTTTTGGGTAACGTCGGTCCATTTCCGTCCGCCGTCCCTCGTCAGCCAGACTTTGCCGTCGTTGGTCCCGGCCCAGATCAGGCCTTTCCGGACCGGCGAGGGCGCGATGGAGAAGACCACTTCGCCATAGAACTGGCCGAGGTTGTCGCCGACGATCCCGCCGGAGGAGACGACGAACCGCGGGTCCTGCGTCGAAAGGTCGGGACTGATGACGCTCCAGCTCTGGCCGGCGTTGGTCGTTCGGAAGATGACCTGGGCGCCGAAATAAACGGTGTTGTGGTCGAAGGGATCGATGGCGATCGGCGGGGTCCAGTGGGCCCGGTACTTCAGCTTGTTCGGTTCGGAGTCGAGCGTGTGCTGGACGGGACTGACCGAACGGGCGAGCTTGGTCCGGAAGTCGTATCGGGTCAGCGCGAATCCATAGCACGACGACCAGATGATGTTCGCGTCGGTGGGGTCGGGGATCGTAAACCCGGATTCGCAGCCGCCGAGGCCGTGGTCCCAGACGCCCCCGGCCCCGGCCCGCCCGCCGCCGAACCCTCCGCCCCCCGTGCCGCTGGCCGGGACGTTCGGGCCGGCCTCGGGCGTCGTGCTGAGACCGCGCATGGTGCCGTTGTCCTGCATGTTGCTGTAAACGCGGTACGGGACGTCGTTATCCACCGCGACGTGGTACATCTGTCCGATAGGTAGCGTCACTCGGTTCGAGGTCTTTCCATGGTCGGTAGTCATGAACATCCCCCCGTCGTGGGTGACGAGGATGCGGTCGGCGTTCTTCGGATCGATCCAGATGTCGTGGGTGTCGCCGCCCCAAGGGAGGGTCCGGAACGATTTCCCGCCGTCCAGGGACTGGTGGAAGCTGCTGTTCGCCACCAGGACCTCGTCCGGGTTGGACGGCGAGATGGCCAGCCGGATATAGAAGCCGGCCCGGCCGATGAGCGCCCGCTGCCAGCTCATGACCCTCCAATTCTCGCCGCCGTCGTCCGACCGCCAGATCGACCCTTGGTCGGCGGTCTGGATCAGGGCGTAGACGCGCTTGGAATTTCGGGCCGCGATGGCGATGTCGATCTTGCCGACGGGGGGCTTCGGGAGTCCGTGTCCTTCGAGGCGCTTCCAAGTCGCCCCTCCGTCGCGCGACATATAGACGCCGCTGCCCGGACCGCCGCTGAACATCGCCCAGGTATGCATCTCGGCCTGCCACATCCCGGCGAACAGCACCTGCGGATTGTTCGGGTCCATCGCCAGGCCGGAGCAGCCGGTGTTCGGATCGACGAAAAGGATGCGGCTCCAGGTCTTGCCGCCGTCCGTGGTCCGATACACGCCCCTCTCCTCTTGCGGCCCGGTGAGCCGGCCGAGGGCGGCGGCGTAAACGATGTTCGGATTGGTCGGGTGGATGATGATCCGGCCGATGCGGCCGGTCTCGGTCAGCCCCATATGCGTCCAGGTCTTGCCCGCATCGACGGACTTGTAGATGCCGTCGCCCATCAGGTCGGAATCGCGGATCGGCCAGGCATCACCCGTTCCCGCCCAAACGATGTCGGGATTGGCGGCCGCCACCGCCAGAGAACCGATGGCGCCGACGGGCAGGTCGTCGGAAATGGGGACCCACGAGGTTCCGCCGTTGACCGATTTCCAGACGCCGCCGGACGCGGCGCCTACATAATAGGTGCTCGGGTCGCCCGGGATGCCGGCGGCCGCCGAGATGCGGTTGCCGACGGCCGGCCCCATGAACCGGAACCTCAGCCCTTCGGGCGGTCCCCCGCCTTGGCCGCCCGGCCGCTGGGCGGAGCCTGGACCGAATATGAGGCCGAGAGCCAGGACGACAAGACAGACCCTCACGATCCGACGGGATTTCGAGGACATGGCGACTCCTTTCTCCGGCCCGAAGACGCCGGCGTTTTCAGAGTTTGAGGAACATCCACTCTTTCGAGTACGGAACGCTGCCCATCAGGACGCCCTTCTTCTTCGTCACCAACAGGCAATCGCTCGGGTTGTAGCCGAAATCGTTGGCCGGGTCGAATAGCCCGGGCTCAACGCTGAAGGTCATGCCTTCTTCGAGGACCGTCGGGTCGCCGAGGGCGATGTAGGGCGGCTGGTGCCCCTCCATCCCCTGACCGTGGCCGACGCGCTGGAAGAGGAGCTTCTGGATCGCCGGACCTTGTTTGACCTGATAGTCATGGACCTTGAAGGCAACGTCCATGCAGAGCACGCCCGCCTTCGATTCCCGTTCCTGGATGCGGACCGATTCGGTGACGACGTCCCAGACTTTTTCGCGGTGGGCGTCCCACGGGGCGATCTGATAGTAACGGTAGAGCTCCCCGCCGTAGCCGCCGATCGTGACGACGCCGGAAATCTGGATGGAATCGCCTTTCTTAACCTTGTTGTGATGGAGCTGGTTCGGATGGGGATACGCCGTTCCGCGTCCCGTCCGGCAGCCGATGCTGACCTTGATCCCGACGGCGTTGTGCGGGCGGCCGTCCCTTTTGATGTCCTGGAGAATGAGGTTCGTCCCGTATTCCTGGGTCGCCACGGCGATCTCGAAATCGGTGGCATCCGGCCCCCGCCGGAGGATAAGGTCGCGGCCGAAAGCGTGGATCCGGCTGAAATAATTCATGGCCCGCTGGATGAGGGCGATCTCTTCGGGCGTCTTGATCATCCGCATCTTGACGCAGGTCGGTCCGATGTCGACGGCTTTCGCCCGGGGGAGAACGGCGGAGAATTTCTTCATCCGGGACGGCGGCCATTCGGAATCGAACCCGATCGTCTTCTCGCCGAACCCCTTTTTCTTGAGCCCTTCGAGCATCCAGACGAGGAGGTCGACCGTGTGGCCCTTGACCACCTTGCCCTGGTCCGGATAGCCGCCATCCGCGTGGGGGAAATCGTAGTAGTAGTTCATTTCGGTGCACCACCACGACCGGACCAGTTCGTTGTCGAGCCCCGGCGAATACCAGATGACCGCCTCCTCATTGACCGGGAGAACGGCCCATACCGGACGTTCGGTCTTGGTCATGAAGTTGCCCGTGAAATAGGTCAGGTTCCAGCTGTCTTCGAGGACGATGACGTCGATCCCGTTATTCGCGGCGATAGACTTCAACCGCTTGACCGTGTTCTTATACCAGGTCAGGGGCAAGCGGTCGACGCCCGGGGGCACAGGCGCGGGATGATCGGGATCCTTGACGAGCATTTTTTCCGAAGCAGCCCCGGCGGGCGTTTGCCCGAGCCCATGCATCCCGGAGGTAAGACCGATCCCTGCGGCGCCGATCCCGAGGTCCTTTAAAAAAACTCGGCGGGAAGATTTCATGGATCCCTCCTTGTTCGTTAATTATCTTTGATATATCTGATATGACATATCAAGTCAATATTCGTGCGGAAATTTTTTTCGGTCAAAAAAGATAAGAAAAAAAGGAAACATATTAGCCCTTGACAATCAAGATATTTTCATAATATATAAGAGCTAAAGGCTTACTTCTCACTGGAAAGTTGTTGTCGTTGGACAGCCTGATAAAAAGACGCATGAGGGAAATGAACCTCGGACCGGGTGGTTTCCCTTCAAATGGGGGGAGGTCATGCCATAATCATGGACGATCGAGCGCGCATCAAGGATCAAACCGCTTCAGGGAGGGAATAATGCGATTATTGAAAGCCGTTTTTGCCGTGTTCTTATGTTTTACCTTGGTTCCCGCTCTACTGGCCCAAGGCACGAGCCAGGATACCGGCGCCATCCGAGGGATCGTCAAAGACAAGGATGGCGTTTTCCTGCCCGGCGTCAACATCTTGGTGACAAGCCCGGCCATTATGGGGAGCCAGTCGGCGGTGACGAACGAGGGCGGCGCCTTCCGCCTGCCTCTGCTTCGCGTCGGCGTCTATACGCTGACGGCCTCGGTCCAGGGATTTAAGACGTATAAAAGGGAGGCCATCCGGGTCGCCTTGGCCGGCACGGTCACGCTGAATATCGAGCTGCTGCAGGCCTCGATCGAGGAAGAGGTGACGGTGACCGCGTCGTCGCCCGTCGTCGACGTGAAATCGTCCCAGACCTCCAAGTATTTCAAGGCCGACCTGCTCCAGAACATCCCGATTGGCCGGAACCTGGAGTCGATCGTGACCCTGGCGCCGGGAGTCGTGAGCGCGTCGAGTGTCAAGGGCGGCACGGCCGCCAACACGATTTACCACGTGGACGGCCTCTACGCCAACGACCCTGACAACGCGCAGGGCGGAACCAACCTCGATTTCAACATCATGGAAGAGGTCGAGATCGTGACCGGCGGGATGCAGGCCGAAGTGGGGATCGCCACCGGCGGCTATGTCAACGCCGTCACGAGGTCGGGCGGGAACAAATTCTCGGGACTCCTCCAGGGATTCTATAACCGCGAGCCCTGGACGACCGTCGTCGTCCCCGAGGACCAGCTCCGGGCCCTGGGCCTGGGACTCCCGGCCGTCGCCATCTACGCCTTCGACCTGTCCGGGAGCGTCGGCGGTCCGATCATCAAGGACAAGATCTGGTTCTTCTCGAACGGCCGCTACGGCGGCTCGGTCAACCGGAGCGGGTTCGTGCCGTGGAAATCGCCGTTGGGCGTGAGCTACACGGACTTCAACCGGGAGAACTCGAACTGGGGGGCGATGGGCAAGCTCACCCTCCAGCCGGCCAAGAAGCTGCGCATCACCTTCAACGGCAACTACCGCGCGGCCTACGCCACCACCCGGGCGAGCGGCCTCTACATGCCGTACGACTGCACCTATGCGGACAGCCCGTGGGCCAACACCAACGCCTTCGGGTCGCTCACTTATATCGTCGATCCCAACACCTTCCTGGAAGCTCGGGTCGGATACCTCGAAGTCTCGGCCATGCTGCTCCTCCCCGACCCGTCCCAGTCCGGGGCGAACCTGGACATCGTCCCCCATAACTACGACCGGTATACGGGCTATTGGTTCGGGACGGGTGACCGGACGAACGAATGGATCGGGCGGCCTTCGGTCCAGACCTCGGCCCATCTGACCCGTTTCCAGGACGGCCTCTTCGGCGGGGACCATGAGTTCAAGGCCGGCTTCGAGCTCAACACGGGGGCCTGCAACTGGTCCGACTGGCAGGGCACGCCGCTCATCCAGTATTGGTACAACGGCAGTCCCTATTATTGGCGGGGTCTCAACGGCCTGAGCGGGCCCGACCCGCTTCATGGCGACGGCCAGATCGCCCTGTATGTCATGGGCCAGAGCCGGGAAAATTCGATGTCGAAATCCCGGGCGCTCCGCTTGTCCGGCTATCTCCAGGATTCCTGGACGATCAACAACCGGCTGACGATCAACGTCGGGCTCCGCTATGACTACACGAAAGGCTGGATCCCGGATATTTACAAGGAACGGACCGCGGGGATCGCCTACTCCGTCGGGCAGGCGACCATGCTCCCAGAGTTCGGCGTCAACCTCTATGACGAGATCCGGCAGGCGGGCGTCGACCCCTTCGTGAAGTGGGACATCGTCTCTCCCCGCCTGGGGCTCACCTATGACCTCTTCGGGGACGGGAAGACGGCCGTCAAGTTCAGCCTCGGCCGCTACAGCGACTGGCTCTACGCCTCGTTAATCGTCAGCTACAATCCCCTCCGCCTGAGCAGCTACACGTTCGACTGGTGGGACGACAACGGCAACGGCATTCCGGACAACGCCGGGATCGACCGGTACGCCGGCGTGTGGTCGACCAGCCCCCAGTCCAAGATGAGGGAATACTGGAGCCGCCTGACCGACAAGAACCTCAAGGCGACGTACGACGACCAGATCACCATCGGGATCGACCGCGAGCTCTTCGCCAACTTCAAGTTCAGCCTTAATTACCTGTTCAAGAAGAAGATGAACATCATCGACGATGCCCTCTATGACTTCAACACGGGCCAGTTCTTCTACAAACCCGACAGCGGCTACTGGGTGCCCTTCACGACCACGGTCCCGGCCCAGGACCAGTATCCCGCCAAAACGGTCACGATGTACTTCATGAAGTCGAGCGCGCCGCAGCTCCTCAGAATGCTGACCAACATCCCGGACGCCTACCGGAAATATTCCGGGCTGGACATCGTCTTCGAAAAACGCCTTGCCTTCGGTTGGCAGCTCGGCGGGTCCGTGACCATTTCGAAGACGTGGGGGAACATCGCCGGCGACTACGGCAACATCTGGGGCTACGCCCTGCCGGGGAACAACGCGAACTGGTACGTCAACAACGACGGACGGCTGCCCGGCGAGGACCGGAATTTGGTCATCAAGCTCTTCGGGACGTTCAACCTCCCCTTCGGGATCCTGTCCTCGTTCTACTACAACTTCTATACCGGGACTCCCTGGCAGAGAAGCGTGACCGTCTATGCCCCGACCGCTTGGGCCAACGCCAACGGTATCGATCGATCCCGCGCCCCGTCGTACTCCATCAACATCGAATCGCAAGGCGTCCGGCGGAACTACACCTACCAGAATGTCGATTTCCGGCTGGAGAAGAGTTTCGGCATCGGCAAGTTCGGGTCCATCTCCGCCTATCTCGACATCTACAACCTGTTGGGCAACTACTACGTTAACGTCACCCAGAACCCCGGCGGGACCTGGCGCCCTACGGACAACAACGTGAGCACGGGCACATACGCCGTCGGCTCGACGTATAAGCGCGTCACCAGCATCAGCGGCCTGACCCGCGTGTTCCGGTTCTCGTTGCGCTACGGCTTTTAAGGCCTAGCTCAGAACGCCATGGGGAGGAGGGTAACCTCCTCCCCTTTTTTTTTAGCGGATGACCTGAGGGAAGGGTCCCAGGGACCAGCCTGTGGTCTTCGTGATGCTCGCTTTCTGCGTCAATTTCTGTCCCCCCGTCTCGAGTGCGACCGTGTATTCGCCCGGGGGGACCCATTGGCCCAGGATATCCCGTGACCGCCCTCCCGCCCCGGGGCCGTCCCGGCGGGATCCGCCCGTCCGCATGTCCCACAGGACGGTCTGGATCCCGGCGGCCGTCGGGCCGTCGAGCGCGGCGAGTTCTTTGCCGTAAGCGTCCCTGACCGTGATCCTCACCGGGCCGGACGATTTGTTCTTGAGGAAATACCGGATCGCGACGCCGTTCGCTTCGTTCGGAGTGACGATGTGCTTGTCGCCGAAGAGGTAGTCGTTCGCCCCAAAGGCCCACGTGACACGCTGGGCGGTCGGTTTGATCGCGAAGAGATGGACGTCCTCGGCCAGGACCGGGTCGCTTATCTCCTGGAGCGGGGCGATGTTCGTCACGAAGATCCCTCGGCCGTACGAGCCCACGACCAGGTCGCTTTCGCGGGGATGGACGACCAAGTCGTGGACGGGGACGTTGGGCATATTGTTGTTCATCTTCGCCCAGAGTTTTCCGCCGTTGAGCGAGACGAAGACCCCCGTGTCATTGCCCAAGAAGAGTAGTTGGGGATTCTTGGCGTCCTCGAAGACGACATTGACCGGCTCGTTCGGCAGGCCGGCGGCGAGGGACATCCAGGTCGCCCCGTCATCCTCGGTTTTATAAATGAAGGGCCGGAAATCATCGTTCCGGAAACCGTTCTTGGCCACATAGGCCGTGCCGGCCTTATGGCGGGACGCCACCACCCGGCTGACATAACAGTCCTCTCGTCCTCCGGCGGCGGCGATGTTCGGGGTCAAATCGATCCAGGCCGCACCGTCGTTTCGGGTGAGCTGCACCTTTCCGTCGCTCGTCCCGACCCAGATGACGCCAGGCGTGACCGGCGATTCCGAGATCGAGGAGATGGCGAAGAACGGAATGCCTCCCGGGAGGCCGCCTTCCGAGGAGGGGACGATCTTCGCCGTGTCGTTCGTGCTCAGGTCCGGGCTGATCTCCTGCCAGTGGTCGCCGCGGTCGAGCGACCGGAGCAGGACCTGGCCCCCGGTATAAAGAATCCGGCTGTTATGCGGGGAGAGGTGGAGGGGCGTGCACCAGATGAACCGGTAAGGGGGCTTGCCGCTCTCCCGGACCGGGGCGATGCTCGTCCGGATGCCGAGCTTCTGGTCCACCCGGAAATGCCCGCCGTACTGCATCGTCGTATAGAGCCAGCGGATGTCGTCCGGGTCCACCTGGGCGAACATCCCGTCGCCGTTGCCGACCGCTTTCCAGTCCAGGAGCGACACGCCCCGGGAGTCGGGGCTCGTCGAAGGACCCTTCCAGAGCTCATGGTCCTGAAGGCCGGCATAGATATTATACGGATCCTCCATGTCGACGCCGACGGCATAGTTCTCCCCGAGCGGCAGGTTGGCGTGATGGTCGCACGTCCGCCCGCCGTCATAAGAGACGAACACGCCGCCGTCACTGCCGAGGATCATCCGGTCCGAGTCCTGGGAGTCGATCCACAGCGTCCGGACGTCGCCGAACATCTTGGCGAAGAGGCGTTTCGGCGGCCAGTCGATGTCGCTCCAGGTCCGTCCGCCGTCGGTCGAGTTGGCCAGCGAGACGCCGGTGATGAACAGGTTCCTGTCGTTGTTGGGGTCGACCCGGATTTGGCTGAAATAATAGGGGCCCTTGCTGCTGACGTTGTCCTCAGCGGAGTTCATTTTGGCCCAGGTCGTCCCGCCGTCCCCGGTCCGATAGACCTCGCCGCCGATCATGCGTTCCCGCGACGGAAGGTTGCGGGCCCGGTCCTGCTCGGTCTCCGCCTTCGTCGGCGGCCGGGTGTTGGCGTTTTCGACCACGGCATAGACGATCTCCGGGTTCTTCGGATAGAGGTCGAGCCCGATCCGGCCGATCCGGCCGACGGGCAGGCCGCCCCCGAGCCGCGCCCAGGTCTTCCCCCCGTCGGACGTTCTGTAGATACCGCTTTTCGGGCCGCCGTTCACATACATCCAGGGCAGCCGCTGCTTGTCGTAGGCGGCGGCATAGAGGACCTCCGGATAGCGGGGGTTCATGACCAGGTCGATGACCCCCACCCGGTCATCGAGAAAAAGGGACGGGGTCCACGTCCGGCCTCCGTCGGTCGTCTTGAAGACCCCCCTCTCCCGATTTTCCGAGAAGAGATGGCCCATGGCCGCGACATAGACGACGTCCCGGTTCCGGGGATGGACCACGATCCTGGCGATGTGGTGCGAATCCCGGAGGCCCATGTTCGTCCACGTCTTTCCGGCATCCGTGGATTTGTAAACGCCGTCGCCGGCATAGGAGCTCCGCGAACAGAACGCGTCCCCGGTCCCCACCCAGACGATATTCGGATTCGACGGGGCGAGCGTGACGTCGCCAATCGTGAGCTTGTTCTGCCCGTCGAAAACGGGCTCGTACGTTGTGCCGCTGTTGGTCGTTTTCCAGAGGCCGCCCGTCCACGTGGCGATGTAGAACGTGGACGCATGGGCCTTGGCCGGAACATCCGGAACCGCGATGTCCGAGAGCCTCGCCCCCATCCGGAACGGCCCGAGGTTCCGATACGTGAAATTCTGGAGCAGGGCCTCGGTCCCGGGCGACTGGCCCGGGGCGGCGGCCGACGGGACGCCGGCGAGAACGATCAGGACGAACGCCCCTCCGACGAACAGGCTGGTCTTGCGCATGATCCCTCCTTGACCGCAC
Organism: Candidatus Aminicenantota bacterium; assembly: GCA_030691735.1. GTDB lineage: Bacteria > Acidobacteriota > Aminicenantia > Aminicenantales > UBA4085 > JAPKZI01. The sequence goes on along the minus strand of JAUYDS010000193.1, from coordinate 17,662 downwards.
ACCCGGCTGGGTCCGGCGCCGTCCCATCCGGTCTTTTTATAAATTATCCGCCCATCGGTTTCCTTGAAGAAGAGCTCGGGGAATTCGACCGTGTTCGAGGAAGGCCAGAACGAGCACGAATCCGGACAGCTTCCTAAGATTTCCCATGCGAGACCCCATCGTCGTGGCGTGCCGGGGCGCTTATTTCTTCTCGATCGCGTTCCAGTTCGGAGGATCGACCCGGAGGAGGTGATGGACGAAAAAGTCCCGCTGCAGCCTCAGGAAAAAGTCTCCCCCGGATCCGTGGCCGCCGCCGGGGACGACGAGCAGGTCGAACTTCTTATCGGCTTTCATGAGGGCGTTTACGACCTTGAACGTCGAGGAGGGATCGACGTTCGTGTCCAGTTCGCCGACGCTCAGGAGGAGAGCGCCCCTAAGGCGGTAGGCATTGTCCACGTTGGACGCGGCCGCATAATGCGGGCCGAGGGGCCAGCCCATCCACTGCTCGTTCCACCACATCTTGTCCATGCGGTTGTCGTGGCAGCCGCAATTGGAAACGGCGGCCTTGTAGAACTCCGGATGGAACAGGACACCGCCGGCGGAATTCTGGCCCCCGGCCGAACCGCCGTACAGGCCGACCCGGCTAATGTCGTAATAGGGATATTTCGCGGCGACGGCCTTGTGCCATAGGATCCGGTCGGGGAATCCGGCGTCGCCCAGGTTCCGCCAGGCAATGTCCTGGAACGCCTTGGACCGGTTGGCCGTGCCCATGCCGTCGATCTGGACGACGATGAACCCCACCTCGGCGAGGGACTGCTGGGCGTAATAGGCGCTGAAGGTCTTCGGGACGAACGAGCCCTGCGGCCCGGCATAGATGCTCTCGACGACCGGGTATTTCTTGGTCGGGACGAAATTCGTGGGCCGGAAGATCACTCCCCAGATGTCCGCGACGCCGTCCCGGCCCTTGGCCGTGAACACCTCCGGGACCTTCCAGCCGGCGGCGACGAGGGCCGACATGTCGCCTCGCTCGACATCCAAGAGAAGTTTCCGGTCCTCCGTCCGATAAAGCCCCAGGACGGGCGGAAGGTCGACGCGCGACCAGGCATCCGTGTAGTACTTCATATCCGAGGAATAGACGACCGTGTGGCTCCCGTTGGCCTCCGTCAAGGCCGTCAAGCCGGAGCCGTCGAAATTGACCCGGTAATAATGGGTGAAATACGGGTTCTGGCCGGGGACCATGCCGCCGGCCTGGAACCAGACCTGGCGCTTCGCCTCATCCACTTTATCGACCGCCCGGAAGACCCAGTCGCCCTTGGTGACCTGGCTCTTCACCTGGCCGGTCGTTCCGTCATAAAGATACAGGTGACGCCAGCCGTCGCGCTCCGAGGTCCAGAGGATCTCCTTCCCGTCGGCCAGGTCATAGCGATAACGGGTCCCGGTTTCCCGGAGATTCCCGGTCAACGGCCGGTAGGAGAAAAACGTTTGCGGCTCCTCGCTGATGAGCGCCCGGGCCTTCCCGGTGGCGGCATCGACCTCGATCAAGCGATAGACTTGGTGGCCGCGCTGGTTGTATTCGAAGGTGAACGCCCGGCCGTCCTTCCACCAGACGGGATTCGACAGGCTATACGGGTTCGGGAACAGGACGTTGTCGATGACGATCTGCTTTTTCGTCTCGACGTCGAAAAGCACCGGCTGGGCGACATCGAGCGTATCTCCCGGCTTGGCGTATTCCCGCGTCGAGGGCTTGGGCTGGAGCTGGTCGGCCGGCGAAGATTCGACGTAGTGGACCAGCCGAACATACCCCGGCCGGACACGGTACGCGGCCAGGCGCTTCGAATCGGGCGACCAGGCGATGGAGGCGAGGGTGTAGTAATTCCCTTCCGAGCCGTCGTAGCTCAGGGGGAACGTCTCGGTCTTTCCTTTGGCCCGGAGGAAGACGTTGTAATTCTGGATGAGGGCTTCCCACTTTCCATCAGCCGAGGCTTTTTCTCTCGGAGCTTCGGCGGGAGGCGTCTGGCCAGGGAAACTGAACCCGCCGCGGTTCTGCGGAATCTGCGGCGCGAGGTTCACCATCCCGTCGAAAACGTCGTTGTCGAATTCGGCCGGAGGCTCGTCGAGGTCCGGCGGGGCGCCGCGCATTCCCCGTTGACCTTGCGGGGCGGGGCCCGTTTTCTTGACGGCGTAGCTCGTGAGGTCGCACTGCCAAGCCGAGCCCGCGGCCGCGAAATCGAGCGAACGCTCGTTGTCGATGAACGTAATGGATGGGAAGGGAAGGGTGAGCGCCGTGAACTTCTCCCCCGAGGCGGCGGAAAGGGCGGCAGCCAGCTTCTCATGGTCGAAAGCGGGTTTCTTGGCGAACGTGGCCGCGTCGACCACTACGAATTCATAGCCGCCTTTGACGGATTTCCTGTACCAGAACCGGGCCGAATCGCCGATCCACGTCGCGCGTTCAGCGACGTTTACAGCCAAGCCTTGGACCTTGTCGCGAAGTTTGTTGGCTCGCTCATAATCGGCCAATGTCCCCTGGGCCAACAGGACCGCCGGCCACAGAATGAGGCCGACGAGGACAACGGATTTCCAAGACCGAGATCTGGGGATCATCTTCGTTCTCCTTATCAAGATATCTTGTGTATAACATATCTGTGTGAAATTCGGATGTCAAGAAGCGCGAACAGCCCATCCGCTTCGATTCCCAGCCTCCCTTTTTTTGCGTTATTTGAACACCTAAGGAGCCTGAAATAATCAAAAAAAGTCATCTTTTTCACGGCCGGATCATTGGCTTTCCGACTCGCACGGCCTCCGGTTTTGGCTAAGCCCCCATTCGGCTACGGATCGAGAACCCGGTTGCCTCCAAGAGAGCAGCCGTTCAGCCCATTCCAAGTTCAACGGTTCTGAGGAGGGTCCTCTTATTTCCTGATCTTTTCGATGGTGGCGATCATGGACTTAGCCTGGGCCGCATCCGGTCCCTCGGGGTCCATCTGGACGCACTTGTTAAAGTATTCGAGCGACCGGGCGAAATCGCCTTTATTGAGCATGACGATCCCGAGGCGGTAATACGGCGTGGCCCAGTCCTTCTTGATCCGGATCGCCATTTCGAAGAACTTGACCGCTTCGTCCGGCTGCTGATTGGAGAAAAAGATCTCCCCGACGTTGTAGGCCGCGACCTCATCCTGGGGCGAGATCTCCAGGGCCTGAGTGAAATATTTCCGGGCCGAATCGAAGTCGTTCTTCTTCATGGCGATCTCCCCCAGCCCCGATAAAGCGCGCAGCGACGCCTGCGCGTCCTTCGCGTAGGCGCCCTGTGTCTGGAGCGTTTTGTCCAGAACGAGCTGGAATTCGGAGGCCGCCTTGTCGTAATCGTCCTTCTTGAGGTAGCAGGCTCCGATATTGAGATGGGCCTGATAGATCTCGGGAAATTTGACCAGGAATTCGTTGAAAACGCCGAGCGCTTCGTCGTATTTCTCCGTCAGGAAGAGCTGGTTCCCCTTGTCGAAAAATTCGCCGGCCGCCTTGTCTTGGAGGAACGAGGCCACCCCGGTGATCTTTTTCAAGGCCAGTGTGGCGGGCGGATTGGCCACGAGCTGCTTGACGTTCATGACGACCGAGGATTCGACATAGCCGGTCTTTTTGGCGACGACCAGCCAGCTTCCCGTCCCCAGTCCGGCGATGACAAAACGGCCTTTCGCATCCGTCGTGCCTTCCAGGCGGGCTTTGGACTGTTGACTCTCGGCGATGACCGTCGCCCCTTCCACGGGTCGTCCGTTCTCGTCAAGGACGTTCCCGGTGATCCGTCCGCGTCCCAGGTTCTCCTGGGCGGCGAGGGGAAAGGCGAGGAGGACCGTCAGAAGGATGAGGGCGGCCCGCTTCGCGGGCGACGGACCGTGTCCGATGAGAGCTGCCATGATCTGACCTCCGTTGAACGGCACTCCGGGATTGCGCCGGGCTATTTGATGACCACCAAGGCTTTTTTCAATGTCTCCCGGCTGAGGAAGAAGAGGCGCACCCGGGCCCGATGCTTCACTTCTTTTCCTTGAGGCCGTCCAGCTTTTTCTTGATCTCGGGCTGGTTGGAGTTGATCTCGAGCGATTTTTCCCAGACCGCCTGCGCATCCTTGGGACGGCCGAGGCGGGCGTAGCTATCGCCGATCATGTTCAGCAAATTGGCGTTGACGCCGAAGTGGGAGACCGCCCGGTCGAAGATGCTGAGGGCGCCCGCGAAATCCCCGGTCCTCTGGAGCGCCTGCCCGGCGAGAACATAGATCTCGTATTTCGGCGTCTGGGATGCATCGAGGAACGGGTCGAGAACAGGGACGGCTTTCTCCGGCTGACCGAGAGCGAGATGGATCCGGGCCAGAGATAGGGCCGCGTCCGCGGACCCCGGCAATTGCCGATACGCCCGCTCGACGAATCCCTTGGCCTCCTCCAGTCGGCCGATATTGAACAGCTGGCTGCCGATGATCAAAGCGTAGACGGGATCGGCGGCTTCCGGGAGACGCTTGGTGTAGTACCAGGGCTTCGGCACGGCATCCCGGAAGGAAAGATCGAACTCTTCGGTCCCGGCCACCAACTCGCGGCCGTCGTCGACCACAGAGACCTTCAGGTTGTAATGGGCGGGGACGAAATCGGCGAGAGAAAATTCGGTGAGGATATCGGGGAGATCGGAGCACTCGGCCAGCGGCTTTACCCGATCGAACACCGGCTGGCCGTTCCGGGTGAAGACGAACCGGATCTGGCCCGACCGTTTTTGGGCCTCGCTCAATCCGGACACTTGAAAAGCCACGGCCAAGGTATCCTTCCGGGCGAAGACGCGGGTCGGCTGGATCAAGATCTGGAACGGACCGATCTGGAACGGCCGGAGCGGCTTCTGGGACGCGTCGGCGCGGATCGCCTTGGACCCGAGGACGGGCGAGGTCATCTGCAGGGCTGGCGCATCGCCCGGGATCAACAGGATCTCCTCGAAGGACATGAACTCCTTGGAGACATCGTTCTTCACCAGGACCGATAACTTGTACGTGCCCGGGATGAGAGGGAACATGTCAAGAAGGTTGAGAGGCTGGGCATTGGCCGTCTTCATCTGGTTCTCGTCCAGGGTCATGCTGACCGGCTTCTCGAACTGGAAGACCAACTTTCCATCGAGCGTCATCACCGTTCCATTGACCTTCAGGGAAATTGCATGATGGCTCTCATAGGATTCGACCGAAAGTCTTTTCGGCTCGACGGCGTAATGGACGAAATACGTTCCGGAGGGCTCCCGCGAGACCTTGGTCAGGGTCCCGCAATCGAGGTAGTTCGCGGTATATTCGACCTCGACCATGTCCTTGTACTGGAGGAACTTCTTGGCGTACATCTCCTCGACCTGGGCCCGAGAAGCGTTCTCCACCTTTTGGATGAGCATGTCCGAGGCCAGGGACGGCCGGCCCATGCCCATCGTGGATTCGCCGGGGATCAACGACATCGAGACGTCGGCGACCGTCGGCTCGATCTCGCTGAGGAATTGGTATGCGGTCTGGTAGTCGAGCGGGTCGCCGGTGTAGCTCGTCATCAGGGCCTGGGGACCGTCCTTGGCCGGACTGTAGATCCTGTAATCGCCCAAGCCGCCCCGCTGATAAAAGACGACATGGAAGCCCGTCGGAAGCCCGAAGCTCTCCTTGTTCTGGTAGAACCAGATCTCGACGGGATAGAGGCCGGCCTCGTTGTCGAACTTCTGGATGTCGTTGGGTTCGCCGAGGATGATATAGACCCGGCCGCGGTCGGACCGCCAACCCGGCATGGGCGAGGTCCGGCCGTAATACTTGTTGACATAATTGATGCGCCGGTAATGCTCGGCCTTGAACTCGTTCTCCGGACTGTAGGGCGTCGGGTCACGGTGCTTCCAGAAGGCTTCGACAAAGGAATCCCGCTCCCGGTCGGTCTGGAGCTTGAGAAAGACATCCCGTTCCAGGGGGGTGATGATGTGCACGACCTCTTCGTCCAGCCATTTTTTATAGACGGCGGGCAGGGCGGTCTTCTGGGCCCGGACGTCGCCGGCGAGAAAGGCCAGGGCGACGGCCGCGGCGATGATCGCGATCGAGCGTCGGTTCATGGACGGTTTCCTTAGTCCGGTGAAACGGACCTTATTAAAAATAAACTTATCCTCGGAGAAATGCAAGCGGACCGGACCCGGCCGCCCGGGTCATTGCAGGTCCTTCCGCTCCGGCCAATGCTGGAGCGTCCACAACCGGGAGGCGGTGCACCAGGCGCAGAGCTATTCGTTACCGTAGCCCTGACGGCTGGTATAGTTGTTCCGCGTCCGTCTATGCTGGCAGCCTTCGTTCTGGTTGTTTTGTTCGATCTCGGGCTCTCGGATGAGCCCGGCTTTGACTTGCGCATTCAAAAAAAGTAACATTTAAACAAGATGGATTTTTTGCCATATTTTCATATCTTCACATTTAAAAAAGGAGGAGGGATTCATGACCTTTTCTAAACGCTTCTCTCTCTTGTTGTGTCTCGTTCTCGCGGTTTCAATCTTCATCGTCGCGGGCGCTCAAAAAACCGCGCCCCCGGCCAAGACGGCTATGAAAAAAGTCGAGAGCACCGACCCCGCTCTCCGCTTTAAATGGTTCGACCAGTACCAGGCGATGAAGACCCAGACGCCGCTGAAGGACATGAAGTGGCGTCACATCGGTCCGTTCGACGTCGGCGGCCGGTGTACGGACGTCGAAGTTCCCAAGGGCAGCCGGCTCGCGATGTACGTCGGTACCGCCACGGGCGGCGTCTGGAAGACGGACAACGCGGGCGTCTCCTGGACGCCCATTACCGACGAGCTGCCGACTCTTTCGATCGGTGACCTGGCCATCTCCGAATCCAACCCGAACATCGTCTGGGTCGGGACGGGCGAGGCCAATCACTTCCGGGCCTCGATCGCCGGGATCGGGGTCTACAAGTCCACGGACGCCGGAAAGACCTGGACCAACATGGGTCTCGCCGCGACGCAGACCATCGGCCGGATTCTCGTCCACCCCACCAATCCCGACATCGTATATGTCGCCGGAACGGGGCACGAGTGGACGTACAATCCCGACCGCGGCGTTTTCAAGACGACCGACGGCGGCAAGACCTGGCAGAAGGTTCTGTACATCAATGAGAAGATCGGGGCCATCGACCTCGTCATGGATCCGACGAAGCCCGACATCCTCATCGCTTCGATGGTCAACCGGATCAGGCTGCGCTGGAGCGACCCGACCCCGGGCGGTGAAGGACTCTTCAAAACCACGGATGGGGGCAAGACCTGGAAACCCGTGACCACCGGCCTGCCCGCCGACAAAACGAAAATGAGCCGGATCGGACTTACGCTCTGCCGGACCAAGCCCAACGTCGTGTACGCCTTCGTCGATAATCATACTCCCACCCGGATGCCCCCGTCCGGCGAACGCGACTCTTACGGCCGGCTGAGAACCTATTCCGATATCGTCGGCGCCGAAGTCTATCGCTCCGACGACCAGGGCGAAACGTGGCGGAAAGTGAGCCCGGCCGACCAGATGTTCGAGCGCTTCGGCGGAACCTATGGCTGGGTTTTCGGCCAGATCCGGGTCGACCCCAACAACGCCGACGTCATCTATCTCATGGGCCTCGGTCTCTCCCGCTCCATCGACAGCGGAAAAACCTGGGAGCGTCTCGGTCAGGGCGTCCACGGCGACCACCACGGCCTGTGGATCGATCCGGCCGATTCGAGCTATCTCATCAATGTCAACGACGGCGGGGCTTATGTTTCTTACGATTACGGAAAAAATTGGAGGAGCTTCCAAGCCGGCATCCCGGCGACTCAGTTCTACAACGTCGCCTACGACATGCAAAAACCGTTCGCGATCTACGGCTCGGTTCAGGATTTTGGAAGCTACCGAGGTCTGGGAGTCGCTCCTTTGGCCGCCCAGGCTCCGGGCCAGCGCCGCCGCCCGCAGGTCGTTCGGTGGGAAACGGCCCCCGGGGGTGAAGGGTCTTTGATCGCCGTCGACCCGAACGATCCCAATACGGAATACGCCTCGGGTTATTACGGCCGGGTCGAGAGATCGGTTTATAAGGACGGCGCGTGGACGAGCAAGGAAATCTATCCGAAGTCTCCCGAAGGCGAGACCGTATACCGGGGCCAGTGGCTCGCCGGCCTCGCTCTCTCTCCTCACAATCCCCAGGTCATCTACTGCGGCTTTCAGTTTCTCTTCCGCTCGATGAACAAGGGCGAAACCTGGGAAAAAATCAGCCCAGATCTGACGACCAATAACCCCGAGTGGCAAGGGAAGCTCCCTTACGCTATCCCGTACGAGACCATCACGGCCATCGCCGAGTCGCCGTTCAAGTTCGGCGTGGTTTATGTCGGGACCGATGACGGTCGTGTGCATGTGACCAAAGACGGCGGGTTGACCTGGACCGAGATCACGGCCGGACTGCCTTACAACAAGCATGTTTGGAACATGGTCGCTTCGAACTACGATCCAGCGACGGTCTATATAGCCCAGATCGGCCGGGAAGACGATGATTTTGCTCCCTACCTCTTCAAGTCCACCGACTACGGCAAGACTTGGGTGAGCATCGCCGCCAACATACCCGGCGGCCCGACCAACGTCATTCGGGAGGATCCGAAAAAGAAGGATGTTCTTTACTGCGGCACCGACCAGGGAGTTTTCGTCACTACGGATGGAGCGAAAACCTGGAACTATCTCGGCAGCGGGCTGCCGAACGCCCCGGTTTGGGACCTCCAGATCCACCCGCGCGACAACATGCTCGTCATCGCCACGAACGGACGCGGCATGTGGATCATCGACGACGTTTCTCCGGTGCAGAAATAAGCCTGTGAGGGGGTCGGGCCGAGACCCGGCCCCCTTTCTTTTTCGCTCCGGCCTTCTCCGGGCCGGTCTTAACACCGCTACCGATTGTCCCTGAGGCTGTAAATCCGGCCGGCGATTCCCGGTTCGGAATCCGAGGGATGGATTCCGAACCGGAGGAATGACGTCATTTCCCTGGATTCCCCATAATCTCGACTTCGTAGACCAGGATCGTGTTCGGGGAGATGTGGAATCTTTTTTCGCCTTTGATTTCCTTGGCGTAGAAGCCGGGGATGCCGTATCCCTGGTCCCCGGGAACGATCAGGAGCCTTTTCTCTCCCGTCTTCATCTGGGCCACCGAGGCGTCGAAGCCGGGAGTGACGTGAGTCGAGCCGACGACATACTCAAACGGTTCGGGTTTATCTCCCCAATAGGGTTTGCCTGCCTCGGCCGTGCTGACGAAAGCCGTTCCGCCCAGCGTCTTGCCCGTATAGAAAAGCTTCAGTCGGTCGCCCGCGGCCGAGGTCTTTCCTTTTCCCTCCTGAACGACGATATATTTCAAGCCGTTTTCCCCGGAGACTGCGTTCGGCCAGTTCTTGGCGATCGTCTCCTCTTCGGCTTGTTTCCTTTTGGCGTCGTCCTCTTTGACCCGCGCTAACGCGTCATCGACCATCCGTTGGAACGACTCGGTCGTCGGCCGGAAATTCTCGGCGGCCTTTCCCACACGCACGACCTTTATGGCCTCGATCTCGTCGCCCTGGACGATCGAAAAGACGATGTCCATCCCCTGATGGACGTGGCCGAAGACCGTATAGTCCCCGTCAAGATAGGACCGATTCCCGAGCATGATACACCACTGGCTGCCGTTCGTGTGCGGGCCGCTATTGGCCATGTTCACCATTCCGGCCTGGTCATGATTCAGGTCCGGATGGATTTCGTTCGGGAATGTATATCCCGGGCCTCCCTCCTTGGATCCTTTGGCGATTCCGGCCTGGATCACGTGCCCGGGGGCGACGCGGTGCCATTTCGTTCCGTTGAAATAGGGCGTTCCGAGCGGCACGGCCGAATTCTTGATCGTGCCCTCCGCGAGGCCGACGAAATTGGCGACGGTCATCGGCGTTTTTTCGAACTCGAGCTGAAGGACGATCAGGCCCCGGTTGGTCGTGACCTCGGCATACACGCCTTCGGGATATTTCTGCGCGGCGCATCCCGCGGCGAGCCCAACGATCACGGTCACAAGGACATAAGCAATAATACCGGCGAATCGTTTCATTTTCGGCCTCCTCAATCCCACGAGCGTATCCTTTCTCTTTTCCCGTGTCAAAGCGAGCGCCGGCCGTCTTCCGATCTTTTCCATTCTTGCCTATCCTCGGCTTTCTCCCCATAATGCGGATGGTAAATTCCCGGATCCGAAAGATCCTGCGTGTCCGCTCGATTCCGAGGCTGCGGGCGAGGAAGGGGAGAGGACCGTGATCAAGGGCCGCGAGGTCAGGACGATCCGCCCAGGCTATTTCTTCGTTTCGGTCTTATTCCAGTTCGGCGGGTCGACGCCCAGCAGGTTGTGGACGAAGAAGTCGTTGCGCTTCCGCTCCCCGTATTCCGGGACCTCGCTCGACCGGCCCGCGCCGTGGCTACCGCCCGGAATGACCAGCAGTTCGAAGGTCTTATTCGCCTTGATGAGGGCGTTGACGACCTGCATCGTCGAGGCCGGGTCCACGTTTGTGTCCAGCTCGCCGACAATCAGCAGGAGCTTCCCCTGGAGACGGTAAGCGTTATCGACGTTGGACGACGCCGCGTACTCGGGCCCGAGCGGCCAGCCCATCCAGGCCTCGTTCCACCAGAGCTTGTCCATGCGGTTGTCGTGGCAGCCGGCGAATGACACCGCGATCTTGTAGAACTCGGGATGGAAGAGGACGCCTCCCGTCGAGTTCTGCCCTCCGGCCGACCCGCCGTAGATGCCGACCCGGCTGATGTCATAGAACGGGTACTTGGCGGCGACGGCCTTGTGCCAGAGGATCCGGTCGGGGAAGCCCGCGTCGCCGATGTTCTTCCAGCAGATATCATGGAACGCTTTGGAGCGGTTGCTCGTCCCCATCCCGTCCACCTGGGCGACGATGAATCCCAGCTCGGCCACGGATTGCATCTGGTTGAAGGCGAAGAACGATTTCGGGACGAAGGAATTGTGGGGGCCGGCGTAGATATACTCGATGACCGGATATTTTTTCTTCGGATCGAAATTCGTCGGTCTGAGGATGATTCCCCAGATGTCGGACTTGCCGTCGCGGGCCTTCGCGGAGAAGACCTCGGGCGTACGCCAGCCGATCTTGATCAGCTCCTGAATGTCCGTTTTTTCGACCACCGCGAGCCGCTTCCGGTCGGCGGAAGAACGCAGCTCGGTCACCGGCGGAAGATCGACGCGCGACCACGTCTCCACGTAGTACTTCATGTCCTGCGAAAAGACGACCGTATGATTCCCGTCGCCTTCCGTCAGCGGGGTCAGGCCGGTCCCATCAAAGTTGATCCGGTAGGACTGGATCAGGTAAGGGTCCTTGCCTGGGACCATGCCGCTTGCCCGGAACGAGACCTGGCGGGCCGCTTCGTCGACATAGTCCACTCCCCGGACGACCCATTCGCCATTCGTGATCTGGTTCTTGACCGTCCCGGTCCGGCCGTCGAAGAGATAGAGATGGTTCCAGCCGTCCCGCTCCGACATCCAGATGATCTCTTTGCCGTCCCCGACATCGTAGCGATATTTTTTGTAGGAATAGGAGATGAATGTCTTGTTCTCTTCGTTAACAAGCGTCCGCGCCTTCCCCGTCGCGGCATCGACCTCGATGATCCGGTAGACCTGATGGCCCCGCTGGTTGAACTCGAAGGTGAAGGCGCGGCTGTCCTTCCACCACGCGGCATCGGGCATCTGCCGGGGATTGGGGCCGACGCCTTGGCACCAGAATGGATTGGGGATCAGGGCGGAGTCGACGAGGAACTGTTTTTTACCATCGACCTGGAAGAGAGCTACCGTGCAGACGTCGAGCGCATCCCCCGGCTTCGGATAGGCGTACGTATAATACTTCGGCTGCAGCTGGTCGGCAGGAGAGGATTCGACATACTGGATCAGTCGGCGATAGCCCGGGCGAATACGATAAGCGGCGATCTTCTTCGAGTCGGGCGCCCAGGAGATGGATAACCAGGCGTAAGCATCGCCTTCGGTCCCCTCCCAGCTCAGCGGGAAATCGTCTTTCTTGTCCCGGGACCGGAGCCAGACGTTATAGTTCTTGATGAAAGCTTCCCATTTTCCGTCGGGGGACGCCTTGGGCTCCTGGGGCGGAGCCGGGGGAGTGACGAACGGCGACCCCCCGCCGCCCCCGCGGCGGCGGGAGGCCGGCCCGACCTTTTTGCAGGCATAATCGGCCAGGGTGCAGCGCCACTTGAAATCACCTGCGTCGAACTCCAGGGCGGCCTCGTTGTCCACGAAGGCGATGGCCTGGAACGGCGGGTTCAACGCCGAATATTTTTCGCCGGCGGCGGCGGAGAGGGCGGCCGCCAGCTTCTGAGGGTCGAAGGCCGGCTTCTTGGTCAGGGTCGCCGCGTCCATGACGTCGAACTCATAGCCGCCCTTGACCGTTTTACGATACCAGAAGCGGGGCGTCTTTTCGATCCAGCCGGACCGGTCGACGACGTTGAGCGCCAGGAATTGGACTCTGTCCCGGAGATTGGCGGCCCGCTCATAATCGGCTAACGTTCCCTGCGCCGAAAGGAAAACGGGCAGGACCGCAAAACCCAAAAGCACAAGGAAAGACCCCCACAGGACTTTGTTTTTCATGGACCCTCCTTATAATGGCCGGGATATCATCCCGGTCATTTGATCAAATAAAGCATCGTCGGATACCCGTTGGCCCAGCGGGCGCCGTCCTTCGTGAAGATCGCCTCGTCCTCGAAGCCCGTGCTCACCCGCGTATTTCCCCATTCGGGGACGGCGTGCGAAACACTGAGCTCGATCGAATGGACCATGTTCGGGGAGAGGACCCGTTCGCCCGTGCCGGGGACGAAGCTCTGCTTTTCGGGCATTCCGAGCATGACGCCGGAACCGTGGCCGTAGAAACCGATGGGATGGGCGTAGATCGAGCCCTCGATGCCCTCGGCCTTGGCTTTGGCGAGCGCGGCGACGAGGATCTCGTTCCCTTTCCGGCCTTCCTTCATTTCGCCGAGGAGGATCTCCTGGAGGCGGTTGCCTTTCCTGAGGAGGTCCTTGAGTCCCTGCGGGGCGTCGGCCTCGCCCTGGCGGAGGACATAAGCGTTGTGTTGCATGTCCGTGGCCAGCTCGAGATACCGGAAGCCGACATCGCAGTGGAGGAGATCACCCCGCCGGATGACGTCGTCTCCCTTGGAAAATTTGGCCGCGTCCTCGGGAGAGCGCCGGATGTCGATCGACGGCTGGAACCAGGCCTCGAGGCCGAGGCGGGCGACTCGTTCCCGGAACCACCATTCCACGTCGGCCGTGGTCGTGACGTCGGGGGTGATGACCGCGTTCGAAAAGAATTCCCGGATCAAGTCGTGGCCGATGCCGGCGAGATGCCGGTAAAGGCTCAGCTCCGCGGGACTGCGGGTCTCGTACCAGCCGGCGCAGACGTTTTCGGCGGAAACGAGCCGGGCCTTGTACTTGGGATCGAGGGCCTGCTCGAGCTTGGCCTTGAAGAAAGCCGACAGCCCCAGGCCGTGGGAGAAATCGTCGAAATAATCCCAGTGCTCGGCGTAATTGATGCCGATCTTCTTCGGGTCGGCCTTTTTGATGTAGTCGGCCACGGCCAGGAGCTGGCCATCGGCCCCTTTTTGGCGGTATGCGGAAGTGAACAGAGCCGTGTACATGGGCCCGCAGGCTGATGGCCCGTGCCAGCTCGCCGTGAACTTCTTGAATCCGTCGGGGGTATCGTGGAAGAGGAGGATGGATAGGCGGCGGGCCGACATCCGGGGCCGGGTCGTGAGGGACATGAAAACCGGGTCCTCGGCGTATTCGAAGCAGATGACGAGCCAGAGGTCGATGCCTTCGCGGCGCATGATCCGGGGAAGGATGTTGTCCAGACGCCAGGCGACGATCTCATTATAGACCTCCGCCTGCCGGCGCTGGGAAAGAATGTTGTCGATGTCCCGGCCTTGGCCGGAGGGGAGATCGATCTGAGCGGCGGACAGGATCGCGGTCAGGACGCATATCCCGATCGCGGAAATGATGGTCTTTTTCATGAGCGTCCTCCTCCCGAACGAGACCTTCATGGCCGTAATAGTACCAAAAATTCTGTCTAAAAGTTAAGCTCGGGCTTTCGTTGCGGGTTCGCCCGGATTCGCCGTCCGCGGTGCCGGGCTGAGCAACTTCTGATGTTTTCCTGCAAGACACGAGGTTTTTGTCCGTCCCGCCATGCCAAGCGGTTGGAGGAATGGGGGGAGTGGATGCGGGAGAGGCTCCTCCGGGACGTGCCCCATCGCCAGGTCGTCTTCCCGATCCCCAAGATGCTGCGGGTTTTCTTCAAAGGCGAACTATTTATGATCATCACATAATCAAGGAGATCGGGAATCCGTGATTTTTCGTCCGGCGCGGGAGGGGTTTTTCGCCCAAAGGACCTCTTCTTGGCCGCCCTGAGGATTTCTTGACATCTCCGAACGGCCGGCGGTAGTATTCCATTATGATCAGGAGGAGATATTCATCGCACAGAGCGGCCTTCACCACGCCGCGGAAAAAGGAAAATCCTATAATTGCTGTTACTTTTTCGCGAAGATCCCCTATGTGTGGTTCAACGTCAGCGGCTGCCTGATCCTCATTGCCGTCGCTCATGCGCTGAACCCGTTCTTTATGGCCCGCCGGGAAAGGATGGCTTGACAATGTCGAAGAAACCTCGGCGAATGACCCGGAAGGATTTTCTAAAAAAGTCGGGAGCGGGACTGGCGGGAATCATCGCCGGCGATGCCCTCGGCGCGAACCCTTTTCGCTTGCTCGGGCGGAATGGGACTCCCCTTCAGACGCGCGTCCTCGGGCGAAGCGGAATCCGGGCCACCGCCCTCGGGTTCGGAGCCGCCCGGACCATGGAACCGTCGCTTCTCCGCGCGGCCCGGGACCGCGGGATCAATTTCATCGATACGGGACGCACCTATTTCAACGGCAACAACGAGCGGATGATCGGCAAGGTCCTGGAAGGGGTCCGGAAGGACGTCATCCTTCAGTCCAAGATGTTCGTCCGGCCTCCGGAAGGCGACTATTCGCCCGGGGCGTTCACCGCCCTTCGGAGGGAGATGGAATCGAATCTGGAGGCAAGCTTGAAAGCGCTCCGGACGGACTATATCGATATCATGCTCGTTCATGAAGCGACCGACGTCCGGGTCTTGATGAACGAGACGGTGATGGAATTCTTCTCCGAGGCCAAGAGGAATGGCCGGATCCGGGCCCATGGATTTTCCTGCCACAACGGACTCGAATTGCTGCGGGCGGCGAACGAATCCAGATTTTACGACATCATCATGGCGCCGTATAATCACAAAGGCGCCTATGTGCACAGTCTCTCCGGAAAATCGAACGCCTGGGACCAGGCCCGCGTCGAGAAGGAATTGGAAGCGGCCGCCAAGAACGGCCTCGGGGTGGTGGTCATGAAGACCTGTTCGGGGGGACCCTATGCCCCGGCAGGGACGGAGCGGCCGTCTTTCCGGGGGGCGGTCCGTTGGGTCCTCGACCACCCGTTCATCGGCGTGGCAATCGTGGCCATGTCGAATCTCGACGAGATGGAGGAAGACCTCGAGGCCGGACTCTAGGTCACTTTTAATCCTGGGGTTCCTTCGTCGATCCCTGGAATTCGTTCCCTGTCCTTTCCTGGCGCGTTTCTCGATCTCGATTCTCGGATTTGCCGGGGATCTACCGCCCTTGTCATCCGGAACGTCCGGTTCTCTATCGGGGGCTGTTCCATCATTTTGAGAGGTTTGTCACCGAGTACGAGAGAGGACGATCTGCTCGACATCCGCTGAAACGGGCAGGGTCGTTCGGCCCCGGTTTTCAGGTCTAGAGCGTCAGGAAGCTCCACTCCTTCGAATACGGCACGCTGCTCAGCAGGACCGCGCCCTTCTTGGTGATGAGGAGGTTGTCGCTGGGATTGATGCCGATGCCGCTCTTTACGTCGAAGAGGCCGGGCTCGACGCTGAACATCATCCCTTCTTTGATCTCGGTCTCGTCGCCGAGGCTGAGGAACGGCGGCTGGTGGCCTTCCTCGACCTGCCCCTGGCCGTGGCCAGGGCGGTGGTAGATGAAATCCTGCATACCGTTCTTGATTTGGTAGCTGTGGACTTTATAGGCCACGTCACAACAGGCCCGGCCCGGCTTGGCCTCCTCGACCATGATGCGAACGGTGTCGGCGACGACCTCCCAGATTTTCTCCTGATGAGGCGTCCAGGGCGCGATGAGATAGTTCCGGTAGCCTTCGCCGCCGTATCCGCCGAGCTTGATATCGGTGTTGATGTAAAGCGGTTCGCCGCGCTTGACCTTGTTGAAGAAGCATTGATTCGGATGCGGGTAAGCCGTGGCGACTCCGGTGCGCACGTAATGCGACGTGACCTCCATGCCCACGCCCTTGTGCGGCTTCCCGTCGTAGCTGATGTCTTTCATCATGAGCCCGATGCCGAAGGCCTGAAGCGCTTGCCCGATCTCGAAATCGGTGGCCGCGGTGCCGCGCTCGAGAACGTAATCCCGGGAAAACGCGTGGACCTTGTCGAAATAGCGAAAGGCCCTCTGGGTCAGGGCGATTTCCTCGCCGGTCTTGATCACCCGCATGTCGAGGCATGGGGCGGCGATGTTCGTGAAGCGGGCGTGGGGGAGGACACCGGCCGCCTTCTTTTCCTGGTCCGGGTCGAGCGTCCAGTCCGTCCCGATGGTTTTTCCGTCCAGGCCACGCTTTTTCAGCCCCTCGAGCATCCAGACGAAGAGGTCGACCGCCTTCCCCTTGGCCAGACGTCCCTTGTTCGGGAAGCCGCCCTCGGCGTGCGGATAGCAGAAATAGTACTCGTTCTCCGTCGACCACCAGGAGGAGATGAGGTCGCGGTCAATGCCGGGAGAATACCAGTAAATCGTGTCCCGCTCTTTGACCGGAAATAAGATCCAGGTCGGCCGCTCGCCGCTCGAACGGAAACACCCGGAGAAATAAACGATGTCCGGGTCCGTCTTGAAGAGGACGGCGTCGATCCCCTGGTCGGCGACTTTGTTCTTGAGCTCGCGGACCCGACGCTGGTACCACGCGAGTGGCAGTCTGTCGAATCCCAAGGGCGCCGGCTCCGGCTGGTTCAGGTTCTTGAGCAGGAGTCTTTCGGAGCCGAGTCCTTTTCCTACGGACTGGGCCCCAAGACGCTCGGAAGCCAGTCCGGCCCCGGCCAGCCCCAAGCCCATATCCCGAATAAAATCCCGTCTCGACGATCTCATGCCTCCTCCTTCCTGTTCCTTTCAAATCGGAGCGGCCACCGGGACGTCAAAAGTCACAGGACTCGCCCCTCTTGCCCGACTCTTCACGGAATCTTGGGTATATGAATTCGCTTCTCCACGTCGCACGCTTCTTCCTCACGCGAAGCTCGGAATCGAGACATCCCATCGCGCAAAAAGCATAATTTCGGCCGGGGACCGATGTCAAGAACGAGGAAATGGCCACGACGGATGCCGTTCGGAGGTATCACGGTCGCGAACGACGAAAAAATCTTCCGGAAGACGCAAGATCTTTACCAAGATCTTTACCAGGACATCCCCCAATAATTAGCTCAAAATCGGGCTAACTTGTTCTTTTCCTTGGAATTAGTCCGGGCACATATATGGAAATGAAAATTGGGGGTACTTTTCGTGTTTTGTGAAATAGAATGGGGTCTCCACATGCCTAG
>JAUYDS010000183.1:5000-12728 GCA_030691735.1 Candidatus Aminicenantota bacterium | reverse complement strand
CGCGTCTACACTTTCCACTTTTTAGTGGAAAGTGTAGACGCGACCCCGTTCTTTGCCGTTCTTCTTTGACAGAAACGGCCGGCGGAAATATAATCCGGACATCTTGGCCGATCCCGCTGTTTGTGGAGGATTCATGAGTCGACATCTGAAGCTCACCTGTCTTTGCGCAGGCATAGCAATCATCCAGTTGAGTCTCGCCGGCTGCGCTAAAAAGCCGGTCCCGGCGAGTCTGGTACTTTTAAACGGCGATATTTATACCGTCGATCCGTCCTTGCCCGCAGCGAAGGCGCTCGTCGTCACGGGGAACAGGATCACGGCGGTCTGCGCCTCCGACCGGGAGGCGAAGCGATACGTCGGACCGAAGACGCGCGTCATCGACCTCGCCGGGAAATTCGTCCTGCCCGGCCTCATCGACGGCCACGTCCATTTCGCCGCGGCCGGGGCCATGCTCGACGGGGCCAACCTGATGACCGTTTCTCAAGAGGAAGGTCTGCGCAAAGAAGTCCAGCGGGTGGTGAACATCCTCGACGACGGGGAATGGATCACGGACGGCCTGTGGGGCGCCTACGAGCAGTGGGCCCTCGGCGATTCGGGCCGGGCCGCCAAAGAGAGGAAGGCGCCCTGGCGGCCGAACCGGAAGATGATCGACGACATCACGCCCAACCATCCCTCCTTCCTCAGCCGTTTTGACCGCAAGGAGTGGCTGGCCAACTCGCTCGCTCTCAAGGAAGCGGGATTGGATATGCAGCCTCTTCCCGGCCTGGAGATCGGGAGCGACGGCCGGGCGACGGGGATTATTTTCCGGCCCTCGCCGGCGTTCGACAAGATGTCCAAGGCGCGGAAACCGAAGTCCGAGATGCGCCTCCTCGACGAGAGCCGGGCCGGGCTGAGAGCGCTTCGCGAGGCCGGCATCACCGAGATCCACGACATCGAGAGCCCCGAACAGACCAAACGCTTCCTCGAGCTCGAGGCCAACGAGGAGCTGACCTGCCGCGTCTGGCTCCGGCCGGACCTGTCCCACGGCGCCGAGCTCAAGGAGCAGGGATTCACGATGGGCCTCCATCCCCAGACGAAGCAGAAGAGCTCCTGGCTCCGCTACGGCGCCCTCAAAGGGTACATCGACGGGATCATGGGGGACCACAGCGCGCTGTTCTTCGAACCGTACAGCGATCAGCCCGGCAATTACGGCCATTGGCGGACGCACACATCGGACGATCCCGGTCTCAAGGTCGGGAATATGGAGAAGATGATCAAGCTGATCAAGGTTGGGCTGGACGCGGGCTTCGTTCCCAACGTCCACGCCATCGGCGACAGGGGAGTGGCCGAGATGCTCGATCTCTACGAGCGGTTGAAGAAAGAGCTGGGGATCGACCTGAAGGGATTCCGGGTGATCCACGCTCAGGTCGTCCGGCCCCAGGACTTCCCCCGGTTCAGAACCCTGAACGTGATCGCCGAGATCAATCCGTATCATATCTCGGACGACATGCGTTGGATGGAGGAGCGGATCGGCCGGGAGCGCTGTAAAGGGGCTTACGCTTTCCAATCCCTGCTCGAGAACGGCGCGCGCCTCGTGTTCGGCTCGGACTGGCCGGGGACGAGCGCGGCCCTCTACCAGATGCATCCCCGATATCTGATCTATGCCGCGGTGACGCGGAAAACGCTCAAGGGAACGCCCGAAGGCGGGTGGTTCCCGGAGCAGAAGATTTCGGTCGAAGAGGCCATCAAAGCGTATACCATCAACGGCGCCTACGCGGCGTTCGAGGACGATGTCCGCGGCAGTCTGGCGGCGGGAAAGCTGGCGGACATCACGATCTTCGACCGCAATTTATTGAAGGTTCCGCCGGAGGACATCCTTAACGCCGAGGTGACCCACACGATCGTCGACGGCAAGATCGTGTATCACCGGCGGTCCTAATCCCCCCTAACCCCCCTTTAGCAAAGGGGGGGTGAGGGGGGATTTGCCGCGCCGCAAGAGCGGCTCTAATTTGCTCGGGGGCATAATTCCCTTTCCCCGTTTTTCTTGAAAAGGGGACAGGGTATTGTGTCTCCCGATATTCCCCCCTTTTCTAAAGGGGGGTGAGGGGGGATTAGAAACGGGGGACGGGGGAATGCCTCCGCCTAAGCGATTCTCACGGCCTTGATTCTTCCCGTGATGGCCAGGGTGATCTTGTATCTCCCCCAAGCGTTCGCGATATAGATCGTCGCCAGGCCGGTGACCGTGCCTTCGGGCGTGAAGACCGGGACGTTGTTCGATTCGATCGAAACGTCCTCCAGCAGATGCTTCTCCACGAGCGTCCAGCCTTTTGAGCCGTCCTCATATTTTTCCAGGGAATAAGCGCTCGGATAAAGCCTGAAGCGGAACGAGGTCCCTTCGAAAAGCGCTTTGTACCGCGCGGCGTTCAGAGCCGAGCGGACCTCCCAGACGGCCTTTTCGAGCTCGTATTTCGGCGCGAGGTTTAGGAACGTCGTCGAGGCCAGGAAAATAAGCATGGCCAGGATCGAAAGGCTGAGGGCGAGTTCCACGAGAGTGAATCCTTTTTTCATTTAATGCTCGTTCCACTGGATGGGCCGGAGGGACAGGACCTGGAGCACGGGAACGCTGGTCAGGGGCGAGTTTTGAGGGGCGAGCCTGTTTTCGAGCAGACGCTCGTCCGGAAGGATGTGCAAGGAGTTCCCGTTCATGGCCAGGCCGCCGGCCTGCAGCCCCCCGGCCAGGACGAGCGTTTGTTGATTGCCGCCGAGCTCGAAAGCGTCCGTTGCCGTCAGCATCGCCTGAACCTTCATCTCTTTGGGCGCGTTCGGGTCGATGAGGATCCGGCCCGCCTTTTCCGTGCTTTCGACGAAGTCCCGGCCGTTGGCGTAAATGATCAATTGCGAGGTCGAATCCTTGAGATAGGGGATGCCGTCGAGCCACTTGACGCCTTGATGGACGAGATGCGAAGAGAGCGTGACCTGGTCCGCCGAGACGATGGAGAGCGAAACGCCCGGGAGGATGGAGGGAACCGCTTCGTCCTTTTTAAGCTCTGCGGTTCCCGAGGCATTCATGATCCCTCCGCCGAGCGACCGGATCCTTCCGTTGACCATGATGATGCCGAGAGGCACCCGGTCGAAGGTTTGCGTCACGGCCGGCGAAGTGAAGGCCGTCCTGTTCAGGGCCGGACTGAATCTCAAGAGCCAGATATCGCCGCCTTTGCGGAATGAAACGATCTGAAAACCCGAATCTATGGCCAGGATCATCTCGTCCAGATCTCCTTGGACATAAATGCCGCCGAGCCCCATATCGCTTTGAACCAGATAGACACTTTCCGGCACGGGCTCATTGATCATCTCCAATCCCAGGGCGGACCTGAGTTCCTCCCGCGTCAGTTTTCCGGGGGTCAAGATCCTGATCTTGAGCGCTTGTTTCGCCAAAGGATCGGCGTCCCGCGGGAGAGTGGCCGCGCCGGTGAAACTGAGGCGAGGCGATACTCCGTTCTTTTCCGGCGGAAGGAAGATCATGTTCGGATTCTGCTTGTAGCTTTGCCGCTCCTCGGGAGTCGTGTCTCCGGCGATCAGGAGCGGAAAATAGGCGAGGGGAACGTGGCCGGCCAGGATCGTCAGGGAAACCTCCAAGGACGCTTTTCTCCTGATCGAGATTCCCCGAAGCTCGCCTTCGGCCGCGATCATGCCTTTGAATTCGGCAAGAAAAAACTCGCTCGATGGAGAAAGCGGAGCTGAAGAAAAAGTGAGGGACGATCGCCAGATCTGATCGCCCGCGGTCTCTTCGACGGCCAGCGGGAAAGCGCTCCCGAGAGCCTCTTCCGCGGGCCCGAGACCGCCCGCCTCCGCGTCCTGCCGGAGCGAAGCGAAGCGTTCTTCCGTGAGAACCTCGGGCTCGTCCCGCCCGAGAATCCGTTCGGCCAGGCTTCCGTAGCCTTGTTTGATCCCGTTTTCCGCCGAATACTCGAGGAGGATCATGTTTTTCTTGTGCCGGCCGAGCTTGCCGTAGATCCGGGAGATATGGATCAGTCCGAGGCCGAGGACGGAGAATAAAAAATAGACGAACACCGCGATCAAGGCCATCGCCCCGCGCCTCCCTTTCGCTCTCAATCTATGGCTCCTTCATCAGGGCCAGGTTCTTGGGGACCACCGCCATCTCATAGGGCGTTTCCGGTTTTGATCGAAGCCGAAGGCCGGCCACGGCCAGGCGTCCGCCGCCGGTCAGCCCGGCCGAAAATGCCTGAACCCCCTCTATGACAGGCTGTGATATTCCGGAATTGACCCTTCGCCTCAGAGTGGACCGTTCCATATCCAGATAATAGGAGATCGTCTGGACGAGGGCGACGGAGCTCTCTCCTTTTATATAATCGAAGGCGAGAGGCGAGGTCAGGGTCAGATCGTGCCCGTCGGCCGCGGCGATGACCAGGCTCTCTCCTTTGTTCTTGTCGAACAGATAGATCGATCTCCCTGGGTCGAAATCTTCGGCGTTTTCCACCTCGATGGCCGTCCGGCCGGCCCGCGCGTCTTCAGATAGAATCCCCGCTTTCGCTCCGTTCTTGATGACAAGGATTCCATTCTCCGCCTCTATCCCCCCGATCAAGCCGAGCCGGATGGGCGGAAGAAGCCCTTCTCCCGCCCGAAGGAGATCTCCCTTCAATTTTTCCAGCGCGGCCAGCGCGCTCTCCCGGTCCAATTGGGCGTCCTGGAGTTTGAAAAAAATCGTCCGGGCCGAACCGAAGAATTCGATGCTGGTGAGGATGATCAGCAGGAAGAAGGTCAGAGCGAGCAGGCTTTCGATGAGGGAGAATCCGTCAATGACAGGGGGCCGCGCTTTCATGGTTAAAAACCCAGGAATCCGGAGACCAGAAGAACGGCCCGGAGACTCCGATCCGGGCGTTTTTCCAGGGTGATCCGAAGATCGATCCGCTTGGAGTTGAGCCCCCGGTCTTCGATCCGCCATTCGGCCAGCGCCGAGGTCTGCGGGGAATCGTCCCCGATTTCCTCTTGATATTCGCCCGCCTGAAGGTCCCCGCTTTCATAGGGCAGCGCCTTGAAGTTTTCCAGCTTGGAAGCCAGCAATCCCGTCCTTTGAAAATGCTCGTCCGCCGTCGTTTTGGCCTGGACCGAGCGAAGGACGAGCTCCGCCATCCCGGTCAGGAGAAAGGAGACGATGGCCATGGTCATGAGGACCTCGATAAGGCTGAATCCTCGCTTTGTTTTTAATAAACCCCTTCCCCCCTTTTCTAAAGGGGGGTGGGGGGGGATTATAATCGCCACGTCCGGATCCTCCGTCCTCGCGATGACACTTTGCTTATTGCGTCGGCTTGAGTTGCATGAAGCATGCCAGGTGCCGGATTTCCTCGGCCGGAGAAGCGGGGCGGTCCCCTTCATGGATGCGTCATCTTTTGGATCAATAAACGGCTTTCACCATCCACGAAAGTTGACGTGCCGCGACAATCTTGTCCGATAATCGTTTTAGAGGAGTCCCTCAGGAATTCGAACCGAGGCTCAGGTCCGAATCTGGCGGGAGGCTATTTTCCCTTGAGTCCCGCGAACAGGGCCCGGAGTTCTTCGCCGAGGATGCGGGAAAGGACACTGGGCACTTCCCCCACGTCCTTTTTGGACAGCGGCTCCTTCCGGTCGAATGTCCGAGCCGAGAGGACCGTTCCCGATTTGAAGTCGGCGATCTCGAGCTTCATGCTCAGCCGCGCGAACCAGGCGTCCGGCATATCCACTTCTTCGATCTGGTGAACGGTACAGCGGAGAATCCAATCCGCATTCCCCCCGATCGGTTCGAGGATGATCTTGGGGAAGAGCCGGGACGTTTCCAGGAATTGGATGAGAGAACTTTGGAGGAGCTTGGACGGCTTGTCCGCCCAAAAATGATAGGCGTAGTAGTTGATCTCGAACGGAGAAACACGGTAAATGATCCTGAAATCGTCGTAGACCGAATCGATCTCGATTCGATCGACAAGAAGGGATCCGGCGAAGGGCTCCGAAGCCGGGACGGCCTCCAGATGGATCTCGTAATATTTCTTGTCGGGCGATGCCGAAAAACAACCCGCCAGACAGAACAGGACAATGACCAGGAGGGCGGAGTTTTTTCTCATTTCTTCACCTTTCGGCTGCGGAGGAAGAGCATCGGGTCCTCCACGAGCGCGCGCGAGAATTTGGACAGGTTGTCGACGGCCGCGCTCATGCTCTCGACCGTGGTGCGAAGGTCGGTCTGTTGGGCGAGGAGGAGTTCCTCGAGCTTTTTCATGTCGGCCGCGCCGGATTCGACGAAGGCCTGCAAGTTCTTCAGGAGTTTGCCCAACTCCTCGTCCGAGAACCGCTTGTTGAAATTGTCCAGGACCTGGCCGGTGCCCTCGTTGAGCTTGCTTGTCATCCCGCCCAGATCGCCCGAGATGCGGCGCAGGTTTTCGGTGACCGCGCCGAAATCCAGGGCGGCCTTCTCGATGTTGGTGATGGCGTTGGACAGGTTCTCCCGTTTGGCCTCGAGAACGCCGGAGATGACGGCCGCGCTCTTTTCCGTGTTCTCCAGGAACAGGCTGATGCGCTTCTGGTTCTCGTCGCCGAGCAGGTTGTTGATGCGGCGCACGGCGGTGTCGATGTTGGCCACGATGTCCTCGGCCTTCTCTCCCAGCCCCCGCGACGGCTGGATCTCGCCGCCGGGCGCCAGGCGGGGCGATGCGTTCGTCCCGCCGGACAGCTCGATGAACTTGGAACCGGTGATCCCGGCGTAGGTCATGGTTGCGGTCATGTCCGAACGCACGGGAAAGCTTTTCTCGATCTCCAGCTCGACCCGGATGGAGGACAGGTCGTCCGGCAGGACGCGGATGCGTCTGACCTTCCCCAGCTCCACGCCCTGGAACTTGACCGGGGCGCCGACCAGGAGTCCGTTGACGGACGTTTCCTTGAAGTTGATGAAGAAGGGAACGCCCCTGGCCTTGAGCTGGGGGACGATGAGGAGAGCGGCAAAGAGAATCAGCAGGCCCAGGCCCACGACGGTGAAAACGAAGAGACGCGCTTGTTGTTCCTTAGTGATCATTGTCCACCTTCCTTAAGAAAAAAGCTCGGATATAGGGGTCGTCGGACCGGGGGAGGTCCGCGTATTCCCCGTCGTAGAGGATTGTCTCGCCGCGGATCACCAGGACCCGGTCGGCGATCCGGGCCATGGAGCGGAGCTCATGGGTGACAACGACGAAAGTAACGCCAAGGCTGGTCTTGAGGTCGAGCAGGAGCTCGTCCAGCCCGGCCGAGGTGATGGGATCCAGGCCGGAGGAGGGCTCGTCGCAGAAGATCAGGTCGGGTTCGAGGACCATGGCCCGGGCCAGAGCGGCCCGTTTGCGCATGCCCCCCGACAGCGCGAAGGGGTATTTGGTCTCGCAATCCCGGAGGCCGACGCGGCCGAGCATCGTCCGGACGATCTCGGCCTCTTTCGCCTTCGGCCATTCCCGGTGGTGGATGCGGATGGGGAGGGCCACGTTTTCATACAGGGTCAGGGAATTGAGCAGGGCGCCGGTCTGGTAGAGCACGCCGATGCGCAAGTAGAGCTTCTCGAGAGAGCGCTGAGAATCGAAATCGATCCGCTCTCCAGCCAGGACCATCTCCCCGGCCAGCGGCGGCATCAGGCCGATGAACGTCTTCATCAGGCTGGTTTTGCCCGAGCCGCTCTCGCCGATGACGACCGTGATGCGGCCCTTGTCGATGGAGAAGTTGAGCCCGCGCAGGATAACGGTCCGGCCG
>JAUYDS010000167.1 GCA_030691735.1 Candidatus Aminicenantota bacterium | reverse complement strand
GGGGGTTAATACCGATAAAAGGCATTTTTAGGCGTCTTCGGCATCGGCCGCCGTGGACGTCTCGCCGCCGGGATTGGGCCGTGATATACTCGCAGCTGATGATCTTCTTTGGAGATCGATTGCGGCAGCAGGCCTAAATGGGAACTTGTATCCTATCTCATTTCGTTATTCAAATTTCCTTTAAAGAATAAGGAGGACGAATGACCGAGAAGAAAACGCTGACGTCTTCGCGCGCTCTGCCCTGTGTCGAGGTCGGGATCCTGGGCGGAACGGGTTTATATGAGATCGAGGGGATCGAAGACCTCAAGGAATACAGACTGCGAACCCCGCTCGGCGACCCGTCGGATGCTTACATCGTCGGACGGCTCGAGGGCCGGCGTGTCGCATTCCTCAGCCGCCACGGCCGCGGCCACCGCCTGCTCCCGATGGAAATCAACTATCGGGCCAATGTTTATGGCTTCAAGATGCTCGGCGCCGAACGTATCATCTCCGTCAACTCGGTCGGGTCGCTCCGGGAGGAGATCCGGCCCCGCGATTTCGTCTTCGCCGACCAGTTCTTCGACAAAACCCACCGCCGCAGCACGTTCTTCGGCGAAGGGATCGCCGCCCACATCTCCTTCGCCGAACCCGTCTGTACGGAATTGTCCAAGTTCCTTTACGGGACGGCCGTCAAGCTGGGCGTCCCCTCCCATCTCGGCGGGACGCACGTCTGCATTGAAGGGCCGGCTTTCTCGACCAAGGCCGAGTCGCGGATCCATCGCCTTTGGGGCGGCGATGTCATCGGCATGACGAGCGTCACCGAGGCCAAACTCTTCCGCGAAGCCGAGATCTGCTACGCGACGATGAACCTGGCCACCGATTACGACACCTGGCATGCCGAAGAGGAATCTGTTTCGGTCGAACTCGTCCTCGAGAACATGCGGCTCAACATCCATAGCGCTAAGTCCGTGATCCGGAACGCGGTCGCCGGAATGCCGCCCTACGACGGCGCGGCCTGCGGTTGCCGGACGGCCTTGGCCGGCGCGATCATGACCGACCCGAAGTTCATCCCTGCGGCCAAGAAACGAGAACTCCGGCTGATCATCGAAAAATATATCAAATAGAAAAGGATCGCCGTCAGCCTGCTTTTTGCTTGACTATAGCTCTTACTTCATTCATAAAATCAGTTCATGCCCCTGTGTCGCGAGGCGATGTCCGTTTCCATCCCGGCGGCGATCCATCGTCCAACGGAAATCGCGAACATCGGTCAAAATCGTCGGGCCGAGGAGTCGTTTCATGAAAGATCACTTTGAGATCATCATTCTCATCGGGCGTCCCGCTTCGGGCAAATCGGAAGTGATTGATTTTTTAAAAAAGACCCCGATTCCGGAACGATGGAAGCGTTATCACATCGGTGAGTTTGAAGAAATCGATGATTTCCCCATGCTTTGGACCTGGTTCGAGGAAGACGCCATCCTGGAAAAGATCATGCACAAGCCGCGCATCCATTCCGATTCCGACGGATACTTTCTTCATCCGTATCAATGGGATCTGTTGATCGAACGCATCTCCTTCGAATATCGAAAGAGACTGCGGGACGCAGGCGTTGCCGAGAATAGGACGACCCTGATCGAATTCAGCCGGGGCTCCGAGCACGGCGGCTATGAATCGGCCTTCCCTCACCTCTCGGAGGAAATCCTCGAAAAAGCATGCGTTTTATATATCGATGTTCCTTATGAGGAATCTCTGCGCAAAAACCGTCGTCGTTTCAATCCCCAACGCCCGGATTCGATCCTGGAGCATGGTTTGCCGGATCACAAATTGGAACGTTTGTATAAGGAAGTGGATTGGGAGCGTTTTAAAGGGAATGATCCTGAATTTTTACATTTTTCCGGCCGCAGGATACCCTATGCGGTTTTCGATAACATGCCCGAAAAAACCGACAAGCCGGACGTGCTGGGCGCCCACCTGAAAGACGTGCTGAAAAAACTGTGGTCGAGCCGGCAGGAGGTTAGACCGTGAGCTTCCTATCGCGCAACCCGCTCCATCATTCGCCCGAGTTCCGGCGCCGGCGTTTCATGAATTGGTTCCCCCTGGGGTTGACCTACGCGACCATGTACATGGGCCGCTATAACTTCAATCTCATCAAGAACGACATCGGCGCCTGGTATCACCTGGATAAGGCGCAGATGGGCTTGATCGCCACCTTCGGCTTCTGGACCTATGGGCTGAGCGTCATGATCAACGGCCCGCTGGCCGACCGCATCGGCGGGCGCAAGGCGATCCTGATCGGAGCGCTGGGGGCCGGCATGCTCAACCTGGGCGTCGGCCTGATGTTCTTCAACGGCTGGACGGCCCACGTCCTCTGGAATATGAGCTGGCTCTGGAGCCTGAACATGTACTTCCAGAGCTTCGGCGCGCTGTCCGTGGTCAAGGTCAACAGCACCTGGTTCCACGTGCGCGAGCGCGGCATCTTCGGCGGCATCTTCGGCATCATGATCTCGTCCGGCTATTTCCTGGCCACCACGATCGGCTCGGTCCTGCTGGCCACCTTCGCCAATTGGAACGTCATCTGGTTCGTGCCGGCCGCGGCCATGATCACGATGTTCCTGGTCGACCTGCTGCTGGTGCGCAACCGCCCCAGCCATGCCGGACACGCCGATTTCGACACCGGCGACGGCTCGAACGCCCACCATGCCGAGGACGCGCCGCTGGCTTTGAAGGCGTTGCTGGCCAAGGTGTTCAGCAACCCGGTGATCATTTTCCTGATCTGCGCCGAGTTCTGCACCGGTTTCGTGCGCCAGGGTGTGATGCTCTACTTCACCGAATACCTGGCCGAGGTCTATCACCTGCCGAAAACGGAAGTGCTCTTTTGGTGGACCGGAGTGGCCTTCATGCTGGGCGGGATCTTCGGCGGTCTTTTGTGCGGGTGGATGAGCGACACTCTGTTCCAGTCCCGGCGCCCGCCCGTGGCCTTCTTTTTTTATCTGGTCCAGGTGGTCATGCTGGCGCTGCTCGGTTTCAGCCTGGGCCGCGGCACCTGGCTCGGTCAGCTCTGGGCGGTCGTGCTGCTGGGCTTGACGGCCATGTTCATCTTCGGAGTCCACGGGATGCTTTCGGGCACCGCCTCCATGGACTTCGGCGGCCGCAAGGCGGCGGCCACAGTGGCCGGAGCACTCGACGGCGTGCAGTACATTGGCAGCGGTCTGACCGGCTTCGGATTGGGCTGGGTGCTGAAGACGTACGGCTGGGACGGCGTCGCCGCGGCCGGCCACACTCCCGCTCATGCCTGGATCTGGGTGGCGTGCATCATCCCCTTCAGTCTGGCGGGGGCCTTCATCATGACCCGCATCTGGAAAGCCAAGCCGGGCCATGCGGCTCATTGACGGCCGACGGAAAAAACACAGGATGATGCGCCGC
>JAUYDS010000141.1 GCA_030691735.1 Candidatus Aminicenantota bacterium | reverse complement strand
AGGGACGAGCCTTCGCGGCGGAAGTGGACCCCCGGGCAAAGCCCGGGGCACTCACCCGCGATGTAAATACGCGGCTGAGTACGGCGGAAACGGATCCCCAGACAAAGCCTGGGGCCCCTGCCGCCGCCCCGGCCGCCGTTGAGCGAACAGGATCTTTTGATCTACAACCCCAGGTCTTGATCGATCCCCTGCATCGCGCCGATCGAGATCGAGATGAACTCGTCGAGCTCGAGGCCGAGATTCCGGCACTGTTCGATCTCCTCCCGCCGGGCGCCCCGGGCGAAGCTCTTTTCCTTATATCGCCGCTTGACGAACTCGAGGTCGATGCTCTTGAGCTTCTTGTCGGGGTGCATGAGCGTCGCGGCGATGATCAGGCCGGTCAGCGGGTCGATCGAAAAGATGGCCCAATCCATGGGGCTTTCACAGGGGACTTTGGCCGCGTGGGCTTCGACGGCGTGGATGACGGCCGGATCGATCGAAAGCCCCTTCAGGATCTTGACCGTCTCCGTGGTGTGCATTTCCGGGCTCTTCTCGGTCTGTTCGTAATCCAAATCATGGACGAGTCCGGCCAATCCCCAGGGTTCGGGCTCGTGACCGAGCCGCGCCGCGACCGCCTTCATGCAGGCCTCGACCGCGAGGCAGTGTTTGATGAGGTTCTTGTTCTTCAAATATGTCTTGACCAGCGCCAAGGCGTCGTCTCTGTTCATCTCCATTTCTCCTTTGCCTTCATTTTTTCTTGGCCGGTTCCTCGGGCGGCGGCGTCCCCTTCAAGAAGATCAGCGCCCCTTTGGCCGTTTCCTGGATATACGTATGGATCAGGATATTGTCACCGATTCGGACCGGAGCGGATCGGAGTTGCTCTCCCGCGTCGTAGGCCCCGGCGTATTCGCCCGTCGCCTTCTTAAGGACGGTCAGGACGGAGGACAAGGACGCGACGAAGACCTGCTCGTCTCCCACGGCCGGGCTGAACGGAGACCTCGCCGACAGCATCCGCCACCAATCGAGATTCCCGTTTCTCTTGTCGAGGCAGAAAAGGACGTTGTTCGAGGTCACGACATAAACCCTTCGTTCATCGATGGCCGGCCGCGACGTCGGGACGCCGCCCGTTTTGACCTTCCAGAGATGCTTCAGGATCGCCAGATCCAGACAGCGAAACGCCCCCTCAGCCAGACCATAGTAAAGCCGGTTCTTCTCGATCAACAGCGGACCCGTGACGGCCGATCCGGTCTCCACGGTCGCCCGCCCTTTCCCCTGAGGATCGAGAACATAGATTTTTCCCTCGGCCGTCCCGAAAACCACCTGGAAATTCCAGATCACCAGCGGCGTCCGGATCGTTCCGCCGGCTCTGAAACGCCAGGCCTCCGTCCCGTCGGCGGCGTTGAGAGCGAGGATATCGCTGTCATCGGCGCTCAGATAGATTCTCCCGGAATCCAGGACGACCTCCCCCGAGAGCTTGGCCGGGATCTTCTTGGCCCACAGCGTTTTGCCGTCGAGCGCGAGACAGACGAGCCCATTGTCCTTATCGGCGAAGACGAGACGGTCGGACCCGACCGACGGCGGGGATGCGGCGGGAGGCTTCGCCTCCACCTTCCAAAGGACCTTTTTCGACGCGGCGTCCACGGCGCAGAGCATTCCTTTTCTCGTCGAGAAATAGACCTTCCCCTCCCGGGCTTGCAGGCTTCCAATCAACTCGGCGTCGACATCGAGCCGGAGCTCTTCTTGAAGAGGAAGGAGGAAGCCGCGGGGAGGGGCCGCTTTCCCGGCTTTAAAAAGCGAACAGGCGGCCGGCGATAGGAGGACGGCGCCGATCATCAGGATGCGGCCGATCGTTTTCATGGTCTCGGAGGGGCATCATAGCACGTTTTGATTTTCGGGCTCAATCTTTACAGCCTCGAAAGACGATGCTATGATTCGGATCGACGGAAGATGGTCAACTATATATTGCTCTACAAGATCAAAAAAAAAGTCAAAACGATGCTGAAGGATAGGATCGCCATGGGCGAGCTGGCGACGACACCCAGCTCCTGCCTGGACTGTCTGGCCACCGACCTGAGCTGGGAGATGTACTACATCCTCAAGGAAAAAGACGAGAGCTGATCACCCCGGTTTTTCTTTTTTCCCGTCCCGGATCTTGGCCTTCACCGATTCCCACCAGTCGATCCGCTTCTTGATGTCCTTTTCAAAGCCCAGGACGCCGGGCTCGTAATATCTCCTCCCCTTGAGCTTTTCCGGGAACGTCTCCATGTCCGTCGTCCCGAACTCAAAGTCATGGGCATAGGCGTAGCCCTGGCCGTAGCCGATCTCTTTCATCAGCCCGGTCACGGCGTTCCGTATCTGAAGGGGGACGGGTTCGTACGGGCTCATCTCGACATCCTTCATGGCCTTGGTGAAGGCCGCGTAAGCCCGGTTGCTCTTCGGCGCCGAGCCAAGGTAGATCACCGCTTCGGCCAGGGCCAGCTCGCCCTCCGGCGTCCCCAGGAAATCGTAAGCCTCTTTGGCCTGGAGGGTCACGGCCAGCGCTTGAGGATCGGCCAGTCCGATGTCTTCCGAGGCGAAGCGGACCAGCCTCCGGGCGATATAAAGAGGGTCTTCGCCGGCCGCCAGCATGCGGGCCAGCCAATAGAGGGCGGCGTCCACGTCGCTGTTCCGGAGGCTCTTGTGCAGGGCGGAGATGAGATTGAAATGCTCCTCGCCGTCCTTGTCATACAACAAAGTCCGCTTCTGGAGCGCTTCCTGGACGTCCTCGGCCGTGATCGCCCCCGACCGGGCCAGATTCGCCGCGAGCTCGAGGGAGTTGAGCGCGCGACGCGCGTCGCCGTTGGCGAAATCGATGATCATCTTCCGGGCCGTATCGTCCAGCGTCAGCTTCCTCTCCCCCATCCCGTGGTCCCCGTCCGCAAGGGCGTCGTCTAAGATCTTGGCCAAGGCGGCCTCCGTCAGCGGATTCAGAACCAAGACCTTTGTCCTTGAGAGCAGCGGCGCGATCACTTCGAAGGACGGGTTTTCCGTGGTCGAACCGAAAAGGATGACGTCTCCCCTTTCGACGTAGGGCAGGAAGGCGCCCTGCTGGGCTTTGTTGAAGCGGTGGATCTCGTCGATGAAGATGATCATCGGCTTGCCGAACAGCTTTTTATGACTTTCGGCCTTGGCCATGACCTCCTTGACCTCTTTGATGCCGGATAGGACCGCGCTGAAGAACGTGTAGGGAAGGTCGAAATGTCGGGCCAGCATGTAGGCCAGTGTCGTTTTCCCCGAACCCGGCGGTCCCCAAAAGATCAGCGAGACGATCTGGCCGGTTTCGATGAGCTGGCTCAGGATCTTGCCCTTGCCGAGCAGATGGTCCTGGCCGTACAAACGGTCGAAGGACTGCGGCCGCATCCGTTCGGCCAAAGGGACATGTTTCTGGCCCGCATCCATGCGGCCATTATAACAAAAAAGGGGGCTCGGGGAAGAAGCTCGCTCCCTGGCGGAAATCTTGACGCCTTCATCGATCGGTTTTTTCGGCGGCGAAGACACAAGCCGACGCGGCGACAGGGTGGCCCCCGGCCCCCTGGGGAACCAGTCGCCACAGTTCAATTCGCGGTATCATGCTCCTTGGAAGGAAAGCAGGGAGCGAAGCGACCGTTGGAAGGAAACCCGCTAAAAGGGTTTCCTTCCAAGAGTGACCCGTCGGTTCCCCCCTCGGCCAAGCCGAGGGGACCCCCCTCCGCTATGGGGGCCTTAGGGCCAACCCTGCCGTCGCGTCCTTCAATCATTCGCCGGAAAAACCGAAACACGCCGGCAAGATTTCCTCATGGTTGCTTCGCCTTCTTCCCCTCGCCAAGGCTGAGGAATAAAAGGTTCTTCAAATGGGGGAACGTTTTTAACCCTCGATGAGCGAAGAAGCGGGCGAACGCTCTATTCGAGGATTGAAGCGAAAGACAAGATCGGGAAATGGCTGAAGCGACCATGGAGGGTTCAGCCTTTCCGAGCCGTCCTCCGAGGGCAGCCGATCCGGAAGAGATCGGCCGGCGAAGCAGGTTTGAGCTTCCCGGCGTACTCCCGTTATTAAGAAGCCGGGAAGCGAGTTCTGAGCCGCCGAGAAGGACGGTGAGGAAACGGCGTTAAGAACCCGAGTCAAGGGACGAGCCTTCGGCTCGCCACTCGCCCGTGGATACAAGCCACGGGCGAGTACGGCGGAAGTGGACCCCCGGGAAAG
>JAUYDS010000200.1 GCA_030691735.1 Candidatus Aminicenantota bacterium | reverse complement strand
ACGGCGGCCGGGGCGGCGGCAGGGGCCCCAGGCTTTGTCTGGGGATCCGCTTCCGCCGTACTCAGCCGCGTATTTACATCGCGGGTGAGTGCCCCGGGCTTTGCCCGGGGGTCCACTTCCGCCGCGAAGGCTCGTCCCTTGACGGTCAGCTCAACAGCTTCGTGAATTCGCCTTCATCGATTATAGGGACATCCAGTTTCCGAGCCTTGGCCAGCTTCGAGCCGGGGTCTTTGCCGACGACGAGATAGGTCGTCTTCCCCGAGACCGAGTCCGTCACGATCCCGCCCAGGCGTTCGACGGCGGCCTTCGCTTCGTCGCGGCTGAATCGCTCCAGAGTTCCGGTCAGAACGAATGTTTTTCCGGCCAGAGGTCGGGCGCCGCTCTTCGTTTCTTTTTTTGCCGCGCAGTTCAGGCCGGCCTCCTTGAGCTGCCGAAGGAGCGTCTGGTTCTCGGGCTGATGGAAAAAAAAGACGAGGCTCTCAGCCACGACCGGACCCACGTCCTCGACGGCGGTCAACTCCTCGATCGTTGCGGCCGCCAGCGCGTCGATGCCGGAAAAATGGGCGGCCAGAGTGTGGGCCAGCTTTTCGCCGACGTGCCGGATCCCGAGGGCGAAGATGAGACGGGCGACGTCGTTTGTCTTGGACCTCTCGATCTCGTCGAGCAGGTTCTTTGAGCTCTTGGGTCCCATGCGCTCGAGCCCGACGAGGTCGTCGGCGCGGAGGGCGTAGAGGTCGGGGAGGGCGGTGACGAGCCCTTCGGCCAGAAGCTGGTCGACGAGGGCGTCGCCGAGCCCTTCGATGTTCATCGCCCGGCGCGCGGCGAAATGGAGGAGGGATTCGCGGAGCTTAGCCGGGCACGACGGATTGGTGCAGCGGGCGACGGCTTCGCCCTCGGGCCGGAACGCCTCGGACCGGCAGACGGGGCATTTCGTCGGCATGACGAACGTCTTTTCCCTTCCCGTCCGGCGCTTTTTCATCGGCCCGACGACCTTAGGGATGACGTCCCCGCTCCGCTCGATCAGAACGAAGTCCCCGATCCGGATGTCCTTGCGTTTGATCTCGTCCTCGTTGTGGAGGGTGGCCCGACTGATGGTGATGCCCGAGAGCTTGACCGGTTCAAGCTCGGCGACGGGGGTCAGAGCCCCGGTTCGGCCGACCTGGACGGTGATGCCGTTCAGGCGCGTCGTCGCCTGGCGGGCCGGGAACTTGAAGGAGATCGCCCAGCGCGGGGCCTTGGACGTGACGCCGAGCGCCTGACGCTGCGCGGTGGCGTTCACCTTGATGACGATGCCGTCCGCGTCGTAATCGAGCGCGTCCCGTTGAACGGTCCACTCGCTCCATAACTCGACGACCTCGGCGAGAGTCCGGCAGAGACGGGAGTGCGGATTGGTCTTGAAGCCGAGTTTTTTGATCTTCTGGAGGTTCTCCCACTGGCTGTCCGTCTCGGCGCCGTCGATGAAGAGAGAATAGAGGAAGACGTCGAGCTTGCGGGCGGCGACCTCTTTCGGGTCGAGGAGCCGAATCGATCCGGAAGCGGCGTTCCGAGGATTGGCGAAGAGCGGTTCTTCCCGCGTTTCACGCTCGCGGTTGATCTTCTGGAAGGATTCGAAGGGGAGATAGATCTCGCCGCGCACCTCGACCTCCCCCCGATCGGGGATGACGAGCGGCAGGCTCTTGATCGTCTTGACGTTCGCCGTCACGTCGTCGCCCTGAACGCCGTCGCCGCGCGTGACGGCCTGGACGTACCGGCCGTCACGGTAGAGGATCGAGATGCCGAGGCCGTCGATCTTGAGTTCGGCCACGTATTCGATCGTCTGGTCGGGGAGGAGCTTGCGGACCCGTTGGTCGAATTCCTCGAGCTCCTCGACCGAATAGACGTTGTCGATGCTCATCATCGGGAGGCGGCGGCGGACCGTCGGAAAACCTTCGGCCGGCTTTTCCCCGACGCGCTGGGTCGGGGACTCGGGCGTGATCAGGTCCGGGAAGCGGGCTTCGAGGTCCGCGAGCTCTTTGACGAGGCGGTCGAACTCGGCGTCCGAGATCTGCGGGTCGTTGTCCGCGTAGTACTTCTTTTCGTGAGACTCGATCTCCACGCGGAGGTCCCTGACGCGGTCCTCCGCCTGTCGGCGAGTCAAAGCCTTGGACGCCATGAGGTCCCTCTTGGCCGGCGCGATGTGCTCACCTGGACATTGTAACGGTTATGGGCCCAAAAAAAAACCCTTCATGGCGCGCTTCCCGTAGGGCGCCACGAAGGGTTCGATCGTTTCTCGAAGATTCTTACCTGATGCCCAGTTTCTGCTTTTCTTCGGCGAGGATTTTGGTGAACCCTTCCGTCGAGGATTTGTGCTTGGCCTGGAGGGCGTCGAGGGTCTTCTGTTCCTTGTCGATGTTTTCCTTGATCTTGCGGTATTCGCGTTTCTCGTCCGAGGAGAGGTCGTCTTCGCTCTTGTCCCCGAACTTCTTGTTGATCGTCGCGGTCCATTCGTCGATGAGCTGTTTGCTTTCCTGCATCAGCTTCACCCGGTTGTTATAATCTTTGTCGCTGCCCAGGAAGAGGTTCTCGGCCATGCTCATGGCGTCCTTGTACTTGGCCGAGAGGAGGGCGGCGTCGACAAGGTAGCGGATGGCCTCCTTCTGCAGGGCCGGGTTCGCCTTGGCCTCTTTAGCTACGGTGATGCCTATATTGTAGGCCAGGTCGGCGGACTTGGTCTTGGTGAACATGTCCTTCCACATGGTCAAGGCCTCAGCGACCTTGCCGGCCTTATAGAGGCACTGAGCCACCAGGGTTTGGCTCTCCGTGTCCTTCGGGTTGGCCTGAGCGAGGATCCGATAGACCTTCTCGGCGTCCATGTAGGCTTTGGCGTCATAGAGATCCCTGGCCAGTCTTTTCAGATCGTTCAGGATCTTGGGGTCCTTCAGAATGGCGTGCGAATGGACATAGGATTCGACGGCGGCGTTCGTTTCCCGGCTTTTGTGCTGGGCCTGGGCCAGGAGATAATGTCCGGCACCGATCAGCGCATTCCAGTTGGCCCCTTCGGGTTCCTTGGCCTTCGCGGCCGTCGCGGTTTGGATCAATTGATTGGCGTAGCTCTTGGCTTTGTCCAGGGCCTTTCCCTGTTTGGTGGAGACGTTGCTGAGCTGCAACAGAACCTGGCACTTTATCACGTCGTCGATCCCGCCCAGGGCCAGCGCTTTTTCACCATAGGTGAGCGTTTCTTGCTCGGTCTTGCCCTGCCAGCCGGTGACGCACAGGTTGGCGTTGGCGAAGTTTTCGTATTGGCTTCCTTTGCCGGCGCAATTGGCCAGGAAGTCCTTCAAGAGGGCCACCCGCTCGGCCGGGGTATTGGCCGTCACTGCTTTGATATAGGTCTGATCGCATTCGTTCTGGGCTAAGGCGATACCGCTCGAAACAAGAACGAGAACGGCCGCCGTTAGGATGAGTCTTTTCATTGGCTACCTCACATCAAAATTTGGGCGGATGATAGCCCACCCCCCCTAAAATGTCAATATTCCGGCATTTCTGGGGGGTTGGACGGCATCTCCGCGCGTCCTCCCGCCTGATGATAGCTGCAAATTATATGCCAAAATCGCTCGGGGAAGAAGCTCGCTCGAAGCGGGCGAACGTTCTCCTGGTCACGGGTCCCGGTGACAAGATCGGGAAACGGCTTCGCTCCCAACTCGGGTTTTTAACGCCGTTTCCTCGCCGTTCTTCTCGGCGGCTCAGAACTCGCTTCCCGGCTTCCCAATTACGGGAGTGCGCCGGGAAGCTCAAACCTGCTTCGCCGGCCGGCCACTTCCGGGCCGGCTACCCTCGAAGGACGGCTCGAAAAGGCTAAACCCTCCATGGTCGCTTCAGCCGTTTCCCGATCTTGTCGTTCGATTCAATCTGTGAAATGAGCGTTCGCCCGCTTCTTCGCTCGCTAATTGATAAATATGGCGACATATCCATATCCTCAGCTATAAAAGAAGCGCTCAATGAAGCCTTATTATAAACTTGGGCGAGGGGAAGAAGGCGAAGCGACCATTAGGAAATTTCGCCGCTGTGAATTAGATGGGGACATGTACCTGAGGGACACATTCTCTTGCATGTGTCCCTCAGGTACGTGTCCCCGTCCCCCTCTCCTAGAAAAAAAACCATTGTTCGGATAGAATAATTTGGTGAGCGAAAAGAAATCCGAGTTCGCCCAGACGTTCCTCCAGACCGTCGGCAGGCCGCTGAAGGAAAACGTCGATCTGCGCGGTTTTTCGAATTTCAAGATCGGAGGGCCGGCGGATTTTTTCTTCGAGGCCGAAACGGCCGCGGAACTCAAAGCCGCCGTCCGGGCCGCCCGCGACGTCGAAGTCCCGTTTACCATCATCGGCGGCGGGTTCAATATCCTGTTCGATGACGCCGGGTTTCGCGGGCTCATCCTCAAGAATTCGGCCAAAGGCCTGGCCCTCGCCGATCCCGGCCTCCGCGTGAAAGCGGCTTCGGGAACCTCGACCGGCGAACTGGTCGATTATGCCCTTGCCAACGGATTGGAAGGGCTCGAGTTCCTGGCCGGGATCCCGGGGACCGTCGGCGGAGCCGTTTTCGGGAACGCGGGAGCGTTCGGACAATGCCTCGGCGATTTTCTCGAAGAGGCCCTCCTGTTGACCCGACGGGGGGGGGAGATGCGGGTTTCCAAGGACCATTTCCAATTCGGCTACAGGCATTCGAAGCTCAAGCTCGTGCATGACATCCTTATGGAAGCGACGTTTCGTTTGCGGCCGGGGGACAGGGGCAAAATCCGGACGAAGATCGCCGAGAATCTGGCCGTCCGGGCGAAGAAGCATCCGCCGCAGGATACGGCCTATGCCGGGAGCTTCTTCAAGAACCCTCCGCTCATTGACGGGGCGAAAACGGCGGCCGGCTATCTCCTGGAGCAGGTGGGCGCGAGAGACCTCAAAGTCGGGGGCGCCGTCGTCTATCCCGGCCATTGCAATCTGTTGATCAATGCGGACCGGGCCACGGCGCGCGACGTTCTCGCCCTCGCGGCGGAACTGAAAGAACGCGTCAGAGCCAGGTTCGGGATCGTGCTCGAAGAAGAGGTTATTTTCCTGCCGTCAACCGTTTCAGGGTTTTGAGCTTTCCGGACGGAAGACCCTTTTTCCGGGCGAAACGCACGGCTTCCGCACCGAGGGCCTGATAGGCTCGGCGGGCGGCGGGATATCTTTTCAGGGCTTCGAGATGTTTTTTTACGGTCTCGACATCCCCGCGCGAGATGGGACCCGTGAGAGCGTCCGCACCGTCAAAGTGCTTTAGGGACTGTAAAGTTCCTTCGACGAGCGGGAGCAGGACCCTGACGGCCCTCGCGTCCTTGATCCCGATCCGGCGGAGGAGAGTCCGGGCCATTTCGAAAAGCGGGACGAAGAGGTTGGAGGCCATGCTGCACGCGGCGTGAAAAAAGATCTTGTCCCGTGCTTGGAGGAGCAGGGCTCGGGCGCCCAGCGAGCGGACCAGCCGTTTGGCCGCAGGCAAGGCCGCTTCATCCCCTTCAAGAGCGATGACGATGTCCTTGAAATGAACGGGCGGCAGGTCTTTCCGGGGGAATGACTGGACGGGATGGAACGAAGCGCAGAACGCCCCTTTGGGCCGCAGCGCGGCTAGGGCGTCCGCGGACAGGATCCCGCTGGTGTGCAGGACGACCTTTCCGCGCCAAACCCCGGACGTCCGGGCCAACCTCCGGGCGACACGTTCGATCTCCTCGTCGGGAACGGAAAGAACGATGATCCCGGCCTCGCCGGCCCGGGCGATGTCGGACGTCGCCCGGCCTTGTCCGATGATCCGCCGGCTTTCCCGGGCGGCGGCCGGCTTCCTGTCCGCGATCCAGAGGATCGGGTATCCTTTTTTGGCCAGCGCCCGCCCGAGCGATGTTCCCAACCGGCCCGCGCCGATGATGGCCACCCCGGTCATTTGTTCTCCTTGAAAATCTGGGACCACAGCCGGACCTCGAGCGTTGTCGGCCCGGCCTCTTTCTTCTCCATCTCCTTCTCGTTTTTCCACGCTCTGAGCGTCCGGCTGAGCTCGGTTTTAAAATCCCGGCTGGACATGTCGGCGGCGCCTTGGAGGCGGGCGAACGAGCGGATCTCGCGGTCCGAGCTGACGACGACGAGCTTTCTCCGGTCGCTCATGCCGTCCAGGATCTCCCGGATGGCCGTGTCCGCGCTCTCGCCGGGCGGGGGATGGACGATGGCGAAGCGGTCCTCGGACGCGGCCATGGCCTCCGCGTCCGCGGAGGCGGCGCCGTCGAAGACGAGGATGAGGCGGACCCGCTTCGAGCGCTGGAACGCGATCAGCCGGCGGACGAGCTTCCGCTTGTTCTCGGGGTCCCGGTGATGCCCGGGAAACAGCGTTCCCAGGAGATTGTTGCCGTCGATGAGATAGGCCATGACGCGTTAAAGGCGGATCGTCTCTCCCGGCTTGAGGATGAGGACCTCGGCGGCCGCTCCTACGAGTCGCTTGAATTCCTCGGGATCGGCGGCGATGAGGGGGAATGTCCCGTAATGGATGGGAACGACCTTTTTGGTCTTGATGAATTCGACCGCCTTGGCGGCCGAGGCCGGGCCCATCGTATAGCGGTCGCCGATGGGAATGAAGCTCAGGTCGGGATGAAAGAATTCGCCGACGAGCTTCAGGTCATAGGTCAGGCCCGTATCGCCCGCGTGATAGATCCTCTTTCCGTCGATCTCGACGACGACGCCGGCGGCGTTCCCTTTCCCCGCGGAGTGAAGCGCCGGGACCATGTGGACCTTGACGCCCCGGACTTCGACCGTCCCGCCGATGTTCATGCCCTCGGACGTGATGCCGTGGGAGCCGGCCTCGACCGCGGTTTCGTGCATGGCCACGAGGACCGCGCCTGTCCTCTTGGCGATCGCGAACGCGTCTCCGAGATGGTCGCTGTGGTCGTGGGTGACGACGACGACGTCCGCGGCGGTGATCTTCTCCGGCGCGAGGGCCGCCTTCGGATTGCCCGACAGGAATGGATCGATGAAGACGGTTTTGGTGCCTTTGATCCTGACGGCCGAATGGCCTAGATAGGTGATGTCAAGCATGCTTGACCTCCTTATGGATGGTGACGCATAAAACCATTGTCGTCGCGTTAACAATCGTCATTTCGGCAAAAAATCTTTTTCTCCTCTTCTTTCAGAGCTGAGCGGGCGTTTTATCCCGGCGGCCAGGTCATCCGGCGGCCGCCGAGGAGATGGAAGTGGATATGAAAGACCTCTTGCCCCGAATCGCGCGCCGTGTTCAGGACGATTCTGTAGCCCGACTCGGCGATGCCCTTGGCCTCCGCGATGCGTCGCGCTTTGAGGAGAATATCGGAGAGGATCTCCGCTCGATCGCCGGGAACATCGTTCAATGAGGCGAAGTGGTCTTTGGGAATGATGAGCGTGTGGGTCGGGGCTTGGGGCCGGATGTCGTCGAAGGCGAGGACACGGTCGTCCTCGTAGACGATCTTGGCCGGGATCTTCCTCTCGATGATCTTACAAAAAAGACAATCATCCATGGCGGACCTCTCATCCATGTCGAATTAAAATTCCCTTTTCCTCCCGTTTTCTCCCCCTTTCTTAAAGCTCGCTTTCTCCCCCTTTTCTAAAGGGGGATGACGGGGGATTATGTCTACGTTGTCAGCCGCTCGATCCGGGCGCCGAGGGACTTGAGCTTCTCTTCGATGGCCTCGTACCCCCGATCGATGTGTTCGACCTCGTTGACCATGGTCTCGCCGCCCGCGATCAGACCGGCCAGGATGAGGGAGGCGGAAGCCCGGAGGTCCGTGGCGATGACCTCGGCTCCGGAGAGGAGGGTTCGGCCGCGGACGACCGCCTTGTCGCCGGACACCTCGATGTTCGCCCCGAGACGGACGAGCTCGTTGACGTGGAGGAACCGGCGGTCGAAGATGGTCTCGGTGATGATGGACGTGCCCGAGGCCTGGGTCATGAGGACCATGAATTGGGCCTGCATGTCGGTCGGGAAACCCGGGTAAGGAGAGGTCGTGATGTCCTGGGGTTTGATCTCGGAACTGCCGACGATGCGCAGGGTACTTTTTCCGTCCATCTCGATGACGGCGCCCGAGGTGCGCAGTTTTTCGATGATGGTCGCGAGGTGGCCGGGGGCGGTCCCGGTGAGGGTGATATCACCCCGGGTCAGGGCACCCGCGACGAGGAACGTGCCCGCTTCGATCCGGTCGGGGATGATCTCGTGCGTCGCGCCGCCCAGCTCTCCGACGCCCTTGATGTGGATGACCTCCTCTCCGATCCCTTCGATCTTGGCGCCCATTTTCACGAGCAGTTCGCAGAGATTGGAGATCTCGGGCTCCTGGGCGCAGTTGCGAAGGACGGTTTCTCCGCGCGCGAGGGCGGCGGCCATGACCAGATGCTCCGTGCCGCCGACCGTCTTCTTTTCGAAGCGGATGTCGGCGCCGTGGAGCCGGTCGGCCTCGGCCTTGACGTAGCCGTGCTCGAGGGAGATCTTCGCGCCCATCTTCTGGAGGCCGGCGATGTGAAGGTCGATGGGCCGCGATCCGATGGCGCATCCCCCGGGAAGAGCGACGACGGCCTTGCCGAAGCGGGCCAGCATGGGGCCGAGGACCAGAAAGGAAGCCCGCATGACGCGGACGAGATCGTACGAGGCCTCTTCGGACAGGATCCGCCGGGCCTGGATGGCGAGGGTGTTCTTTTTGATGTCGCCTTCGGCGCCCAGCTCGTTCATGAGCTTGAGCATGGAATAAACGTCCTTCACCAGCGGGATGTTTTTGAGGCGGAGCTTTTCATCGGTCAGAAGGGAAGCGGCGATGGCCGGAAGGACGGCGTTCTTCGAGCCGCTGATGCGGACGGTCCCTTTCAGCTGCTGATCGTGATTGCCGAAGATGCGGATCTTTTCCACGATAGGATTGTAGACCATCGAGGGATAAAATTCAACGGCAGCGGAGGAAGACCGGATGGCGTCCCCCGATGTCAGAGCGCGTGCAGCGCCTGATCGAGATCGGCGATGACGTCGGCCGGGTCCTCGGCGCCCACGCACAGCCGGATGAGCTGG
Source organism: Candidatus Aminicenantota bacterium (assembly GCA_030691735.1). Taxonomy (GTDB): domain Bacteria; phylum Acidobacteriota; class Aminicenantia; order Aminicenantales; family UBA4085; genus JAPKZI01. The sequence goes on along the minus strand of JAUYDS010000200.1, from coordinate 3,520 downwards.
GGCGGGATATCGGCCAGGCGGCGCGCTTCCTCGCCCTGCTGCTGGTGCGTGGAGATGGCCGGGATGGTCGCGACGCTCTTGATCCGGCCGAGATCCGTGGCCCGGAAGATCAATTTGAAGCGGTCGAAGACCTTGCGCGCGTTCTCCGGCGGGCCGTCGACGCGGAAGCTCATGAGATGCCCGTAGCGGTTGATCTCGTTCCCGTTCCCGTCGTTCGAATCGACCAGGGTCATGTATCTCTTGGCGATGGGATGGAGAGGGTCGCCCGGACAGCCGAGGTAATCGACCTGGTAGACCTTCGGATGCGTCTCCAGGAATCGGGCGACGTCCATGCAGTTCCGGCTGACGAGATCCATCCGCGAGCGAAGCGTCCGCAGGTCGTTCAGGGCGAACATGGAGTTGAACGGCGACGGCGACGGGCCATAGTCCCTGTAAGGCAGGAACTTGACGTACTCGGCGAAGCTGTCCTTGAACAGGGGATGGTCATTCCTGACTTTGGTCACGATCGGCTTGCGGCTGATGAGCGCGCCGCCGATGGCCGTCCCGCCGGCCGTGATCGATTTCGTCAGAGAGTGGACGACGACGTCGCATCCGGAAGCGATCGGCCGCATCAAGGCCGGCGTCGCGCAGGTCGCGTCGAAGATGAGCGGGATCTCCCAGGAATGGGCGACGTCGGCCAGCGCCTTCACGTCGCAGAACGACTGTAGCGGATTGCTCGGCGCTTCCATATAGAGGAACCGCGTGTCCTCATCGATCTTGGCCTTCCATTCGTTCATGTCCTCAGGATGCGTGACCCAGCGGACCTCGATGCCGCGCTCCTTCGCTTTGCGCACGTTGAAGTGCTGGTAGGTGCCCCCGTAAAGGCGGATCGAGGTGACGAAATTGATCTTCTCCGGCCCGCTCTTCTGTTTGATCAGGAACGGGTCCACGGCTTGGGCGATGGCCGCCATGCCGGAAGCGGTCACCAGACAGGAGGCGTCATGTCCGGTCTTGTAGCTTTCGAGCAAGGCCATGGCCCATTCGAGGTAATACGTCGTCGGATTGGCGATGCGCGTATAACACCAGGTCGGGATGAGGTAGGCCAGGGCGGCTTCCAGTTCGTCGGCGTCACGGTAGGCCTGCGAGCTGGCCAGGTAGAGCGGTTCGATGATGGCCCCTTGGTTGTGGTGCAAGGCTTCCTCGACGGAGTACAGGCCGTGGACGGCGATCGTGTCGAATTTCCACTTTTTGGCCTGGACCAGATGGGCTTCCCGCTCCGCGAGAAGCTTTTTGGCTTCTTCCACATACTTCATGACTCCCGGGCCGTACGTTGGGCTTGACATGATTCCTCCCAAAAAAGTCGGGTATCGTTTCTTTTATTAATGCTCCATGATAAAAACTAACGGAGAAAACGCGGGCGGAAGCCGGCGCTTCGGTTGTGTTGCGCTTTAAAACGCATGATACAGGATCACGCTATCCCGATTCCTTAGAAGTCAGTCTATCGCAAATTCCGGTGGATGGCAAGCAGGTCCTGGAGGATGGCGTCCCCCGTGGCCAGCTTACCCGCGCCCGGCCCTTGGATCGTCACCTTGCCGAGGAGGTCCATATCGAAGGTCAGGGCGTTCTGAGCCCCCATGACCCCGGCCAACGGGTCGGATAATGGGAGTTTCTGCGGCGCGACGCCGGCCGTGATCTTGCCCCCGTCCCGTTTGGTCTGGGCGATAAGCTTGTAGCGGAAGCCTTCCTGCTTGGCCTCCATGACCATCTGTTTGGTGATCCCGGTGATGCCTATCGGCTTGATATCCGAAGGTTTGACATCGCCGCCGAGGATCACGTTGGAGAGGATGACGACCTTGGCCAACGCGTCGAAGCCGCCGACGTCGGCCGTCGGGTCGGCCTCGGCATAACCGAGCTTTTGGGCCAGGGCCAGGGCGTCCGCGTAATCCATGTTCTCCAGCTCCATCTTTGTCAGGATGAAGTTCGTCGTGCCGTTAAGGATGCCCTTGATCTCTTTGACCTCGTTGCCGGCGAAGCCGCTCTCGAACAGAGTGAAGACGGGCGTGCCGCTCATGACCGTGCCTTCGATTCGGAGCTGGACCTTCTTTTTCTTGGCCAGCTCTTTGAGCTCATGATAGTGAAGCGCGGCCGGTCCTTTATTCGAGGTCACGACGTGTTTTCCGGCCTGCAGGGCCTTTTTGATATAGCTCGTCGCCGGCTCCCCGGTCTGGATGTTGGTATACGTCAGCTCGGCGATGATATCGGCGTCGCAGGCGGCGATGACGTCGAGGGGGTCGGCCTCCGCGGCCTTCTTTCCAGGCCTATAATCCGCGAGCGATTTGCCCTGGGAGAGAAGGGCGAGGACCTTTTTGATGTCGAGGCCGCCGGGCGCGGTGGCCGTCCCTTTGATCTTGTCGGTGATGGCGACGACTTTCGCGTCGAACCCGAAGTCCTTTTTGAGCGCTTCTCCTTTGGTCTCGAGGATCTCCAACAGGCCTTGTCCGACCGTGCCGCAGCCGATGAGTCCGATCTTGTATTTCATGATTATTCCTCCTGATTTTGGCGTTCTATGAAGGCGCGGTCATCCTAGCTCATTCGAGGCTCGCCTGTCAAAAAGGAGGAGGCTCGGGGAAGAAGCTTGCTCGAAGCGGGCGAACGCTCTCCTCGTCGCGGGTCTCTTCGACAAGATCGGGGAACGGCCTCGCTCCCGACTCGGGTTCTTAACGCCGTTTCCTCACCGTCCTTCTCGGCGGCTCAGAACTCCGCCCCGGCTTTTTAATTACGGGGGTTCGCCGGGACGTCAAACATGCTTCGCCGGCCGGCCTCTTCCGGGCCGGCTGGTCACTCTTGGAAGGAAACCCTTTGAACGGGTTTCCTTCCAACGGTCCGGCGGGGAAGCCCCGCCGTCCCTGCCATCCTTCCAAGGAGCATTTGTTTGACGCATTGTTCGGATTTCCCTCGAAGGACAGTTCGGAAAGGCTGAACCCTCCAGGGTCGCTTCAGCCGCACCCCGATCTTGTCGTTCGGCACAATCCATACATAGAGCGTTCGCCCGCTTCTTCGCTCACCGACGACAAAATCAAAATGTGTCTTTTGTGATAAAAAAAGATTTCCATTAGCTGGGGCGAAGGGGGAGAAGGCGAAGCGACCATAAGGAAATCTCGCCGCTGCGTTTCGGTTTTTTCGGGAAGCCGCGTTTTGCGGCCGGCGAGAATACCCGAGCGTAATTCATCAGGCAAGTACATCCCCGCGATGTCAGTAAAAATCATGTTGATCGAATTAGAAATTCGTGCGAGGTACTCGCCGCCGAAAAAACTGAAACGTGCAGGCGTTAAGATTTCCGCCGGGAGCAAGCTTCTCCCCCGAGCGTATTTGACAGTAATTTTCGAAGGCATTATTATGGGCTCGATTTGAACACGATGGAAATCTTTGAGGGAGGGAATATGACTAAAAAAACCGCTATCGTCGTTTTCGCGTTGGCGTTTATGGTCGCTATGGCCGCGGCCGGACAGGCACCGGCCAAAGGCCTGAAGGTCTTTATTTC
>JAUYDS010000060.1 GCA_030691735.1 Candidatus Aminicenantota bacterium | reverse complement strand
CCAAAAAAAAGAAGCTTACAGCGAGGAATTCGCCCAAAAATGGGTCGGCGGGCGTGGATTCGCGTCGAAAATCCTCTATGACGAGCTCAAGCCGGGGATCGACCCCCTCGGACCCGACAACAAGTTCATCGTCGCCCTCGGACCGATCGCCGGCATCCCGGCTCCCAACACCGGCAAAGCAGTCGTCGCCGCCAAATCGCCCTTGACCGGATTCTACGGCGACGGCAACCTGGGCACGCGCGTGTCCGAGCACCTCCGCAAAGCGGGTTACGACGCCCTGATCGTCGAGGGCAAAGCGGACCGGCCGACCATGCTCTATATCGAGGACGACAAGGTCGAGTTCCTTCCGGCCGATGCGGTCTGGGGACAAGGCACCTACGCGACCAACGATTGGATCTACGCCAAGTACGGAAAGGGCGTGGGCGTCCTGAACATCGGCCAGGGCGGCGAGAACCTCAATCGTTATGCCGTCGTCCGCAGCCTCGAAGGCCGCGCCGGCGGCCGGCCGGGCATGGGCGCGGTCATGGGATCCAAGCTCCTCAAGGCCATAGTGGTCAAAGGCACCCGGCCCATTCCCCAGGCCGACCCCGCGAAAATGAAAGCTCTCGGCCAAGGGGACCTGAAGAAGGTCGGCCAGATCGACAAAGAGACGGGCTGGTCCGTCCAGAGCACGACCGGCGTTCTTTCCTTTTGTAATGAAGTGGCCGGTCTGCCCGTCCGGAATTTCCGCAAGACCCACCATCCCGACGCCTGGAAGATCGACGGCGAACGCCTCAACAACGCCCGTATCGCCACCTACGGCTGTCCCAACTGCACCATGCGCTGCGGCATCGCCATCCACGACAAGGAAGGCCGCGAGTCCGAGCTCGATTACGAGAACATCGGCCTCCTCGGAGCGAACCTGGAGATCTTCGACCTGCCTCAGGTCGGTTCGCTGAACTACCTCTGCGACGATTACGGCCTGGACACGATGTCGGCCGGCTGCGTTCTCAGCTTTTACGCCGATGCCATCGACCACGGCGCGACGAGCGGCGATTTCAAGTTCGGCGACGCCGAGCGGGCCAAGGAGCTGCTCCGGATGGCCGCCCTCCGCGAGGGCAAGGTCGGGAATCTCCTGGCCGACGGGTCGCTGCGCATGGCCCGGGAATTCGGGCACGGCTCCGAAGCCTACGCCATGCAGGTCAAGGGCCTCGACGTGGCCGCCTATAACTGCAAGTTCATTCCCGGCCAGGCGCTGGCCTTCGGCGTGGCCCCCATCGGAGCCCACCATCGGGAAGCCTGGATCATCACCTTCGAGATCAAGAACACGACCCGGGAATCCTACGGCCCGGAGAAAGCCGCCAAAGTCATCGAGCTTCAGCGCATCCGGGGCGGAATGTTCGAGTTCTTGGTCGCCTGCCGCTTCCCCTGGATCGAGCTGGGCTGGGGTCTCGACAATTACCCCAAGTACTTCAACGCCAGCACCGGCCTCGACTGGACGCTCGACGATATGTGGACCCGGGCCGACCGGATCTACGCCATGATCAAGCTCCATTTCCTCCGCGAGTTCCCCAACACAACCCGCAAAGCGGATTATCCGCCGGCCGTTTGGTTCGACCCGGCCAACGCCGACACCGAAGGCCCGATCGCCGGCAAGGTCCTCGACGCGGAGAAGTATGATGGGCTCCTCCAGCATTACTACGACCAGCGCGGCTACGACCGGCGCGGCATCCCGACCAAGGTGACCTTGGACAAGCTCGGTCTGGGCCGGGAAGCGGCCGCGGTGGAGAAATACGCCAAGTTGTATTGAGACGTAGGGACAAGTTCGACATGAAGATCCAGGTCAAAATGATCGGGCCCCTGATGTATGAGGCCGGATTCAGCGAAAAGGAGATCGAGGTTCCGGCCGCGACCACGGCCGATTCTCTCCTCGACCTGATCAAGGTCTCGCGGCAGCGGCCGAAGATCGTGACGCGGAACGGCCGGGTCGTCGCGCCCGATGAGCACCTGGCCGAGGGCGATCGGATCGCGATCTCCCCGATCTATTCCGGCGGATGAACAACATCCTCATCGACGGCGAATGGCGGCCGGCGCTGGATCCCGCCGGTTCGTTCCGGGCCGTCGATCCCGCCGACGGGACCGAGCTCTCCGACCTCTATCCCATTTCCGGTTTTTCCGACATCGAAGAAGCGCTCCGCGCCGCTCACCGTGACGTCCCCGAACTGGCCGAAACCCGGCCTGAGGTCCTCGCCGAATTCCTGGAGGGATTCGCCGCGGGCATCGAAGCGCGAACAGAGGAGCTTGTCGAGACCGCTCATCTGGAAACCGCCCTTCCCCAAGAGCCGCGCCTGCGCTCGGTGGAGCTTCCCCGGACGACATTCCAGCTCCGCCAAGCCGCCGCGGCCGCGCGCGACCGCTCGTGGTGCCGGGCGACGATCGATACCAAGGTTGATATCCGTTCCAAATACGGTCCCCTTGGCGGCCCCGTGGCCGTCTTCGGTCCGAACAATTTTCCCTTTGCCTACAACTCGGCGGCGGGTACGGACTCCGCTTCGGCGATCGCCGCCGGCAACCCGGTCATCGCCAAGGCCCATCCCGGTCATCCCGGGACGACACGGATCTTCGCCGAAATCGCACATAACATCGGCGCGCGGTGCGGCTTGCCCCCCGCGACGTTTCAAATGGTCTTTCACCTGGAGCCGGAGAGCGGCTATAAGTTCGTCGCCCACCCGTTCCTGGGCGCTTCGACGTTCACCGGAAGTCGTCCGGCCGGCTTACGCCTCAAGGAGGCCGCGGACAGGGCCGGAAAGCCGATCTATATCGAAACCTCGAGCGTCAATCCGATCTTCATCCTGCCTGGGGCGCTGGCGGAACGCCGGGACAAGATCGCCGACGAGATCTTCAACTCCTGCACCGTCGGGGCCGGCCAGTTCTGCACCAAGCCGGGGCTCATCATGCTCATTCAAGATCGTGACGGCAATGGAGAAGCGTTCTTCGAGGCCCTCCGGCAAAGCTTCGAACGAACGCCGGCGGCGATCCTGGTCGCGCGGAGCGTTCTTGACGGCATCCGAATCGCTCTCGAAATGATGACGAAAGCGGGAGCGGAGATCGTCGCCGGAGGTCATGCCGTCGAGGCCCGCGGCTTCCGCCATGAGAACACGCTTCTCCGCGTATCGGGGGACGTTTTTCTGAAGAATCCGAAAGAACTCCAACAGGAGGCGTTCGGTCCCGTTTCCCTTTGCGTCTTTGCCCGCGATCCGCTTCAGATGCTGGACATCGCCTCGGCGCTCGAGGGCAATCTGACCGGAAGCGTCTATGGCCACACGGCGGGCCATGATGATGAGATCTACGAGAAGATCGCCGCTATTCTGCGTTTCAAAGTCGGCCGCTTCCTCAACGACAAGGTGCCGACAGGCGTCACGGTCAGCGCCTCCATGGTCCATGGCGGACCCTATCCCGCCGCCGGACATCCGGGTTTCACCGCGGTCGGATTTCCCGCGGCCATGCTCCGTTTCGCCGCGCTCCACGGCTATGACCATGTCCGCCATAACCGGCTTCCGCCCGAACTCCAGGACAAGAACCCGACGGGAAAGATGTGGCGGTTGATCGACGGCGAGTGGACGCGGCGCGACGTCTGAGACGCCGGCTATTTTTTCCCTTTTTTAATCAATAATTCGATGGCCAGGTTGGCCTGCATGTTGGCCACGACACCCACGCGCGGGGCCATGGGCGAGATCCCCGGCCGCGGCTCGCTGTCCTCGTCTCCGCAAATATAGAGATTCCCGATCCTTCTCTGCCGGATCGTTCGATTCTTCCCGAATCCCGACAATCCCGAAGCGGCGATGATGGGCCGGCCAGGGAAATGGGCGATCCAGGTCTCGATCAGCATCTGTTTTTGGCCCGCCCG
>JAUYDS010000119.1 GCA_030691735.1 Candidatus Aminicenantota bacterium | reverse complement strand
CATTGTTGATACACCACACTAAGGATTGAACCCCCGGCCTGACCTCAGATAAGCCAAGGCGTAGGCGATCTGACCCACCGATAGGGATTCATCGTTCGGGGAATAATAGAGCGGTCTGAGAACCTTGATCCCCTTGTCCGTCAACGCCCTCGACGTCTGGGAGAGCAGTTTTTTGTTGAGGAAAACGCCGCCGCAGAGGACGACCGTGGTGATCCCGTGCTTGTCCCGGGCCCGTTGAGAGACCTCGACGATGAGCCGGGCCAGCGTGGCCTGAAATTTCGCCGCGATCCGCGAGGCGGGGAGGCCGCGCCGGACATCGGCGAGGACGGCCCGGATGGTCTCCCCGAACGAAACGCGATGGGGTTCGTCCGACGCCGTCATCAGATAGGGATAGGACGATCGGGCGGGAGGCGAAGCGGCGGCCTCCAAGCGCATGGCCGCTTCGGCCTCGAACTCGTTTTCAAACGGAGCGATCCCCGTGAGCGCGGCCACGGCGTCGAACAGCCGGCCGCAGCTGGTCGAAAGCGGCGAACGGATCCCCCTGTCCATCATCTCCCGAACGCCCCGGATCTTTTTCTCCTCAACGTTTTTTAGGGTCCCGACCCTCGGGAGGGGAGCGATCCCCGCTTGGCGAAGGTAGGCCGCGGCCATCCGCCAGGGCTGTTTGGCCGCGGCGTCGCCTCCAGGAAGAGGGACGGGCTCGAAATGGGCGAACCGTTCAAAGCCAAAATGGTCAGCCAGGAGGAACTCGCCTCCCCAGGCCGATCCATCCGCCCCGTATCCGTAGCCGTCCCAGGCGACGCCCAGGACCTTGGTCCCGAGCGGGAGGCCGTGCTCGAGCAGGGCGGCCAGGACATGGGCGTGGTGATGCTGGACCCTGAGGTGGGGCAGGCCGAGTTTCCGGGCATAGCGGGTCGTATGGAAATCCGGGTGCATATCCGAAACGACGCAAACCGGCTTGACGTCGAACAGTTTCTTCAGATGTCGAACGGTCTCCTCGAAATAGAGGTGATTGCGGTAGTCGTCGAGATCTCCCAGGAATTGACTGGTGACCACGTAACCGTTCTTATAAACGGAGACCGTGTCTTTGAGCTCGCCGCCGAGGGCCAGAACGCTTTCGGCGGCGCGGAGAGCATCCGGCACTTTTTGGGGATAGGGGACGTAGCCGCGCGCCCGCCGGACGAACAGGGGAGAGTTCCGGACGATCTTGACCACGGAATCGTCCGCCCTCATTTCGATGGGCCGGTCGTGCCCGAGGACGAAATCGCAGAGGCGTTCGATCCCCGGCGGCCGGGGCCCCGGGCTTTGCCCGGGGGTCCGCTTCCGCCGCGAAGGCTCGTCCCTTGACTCGTCATCCTCTTTCATGATGGGCGAGTCCTTTGGATTCGAGCTTGTCGCGACGATGAGCTTCAGATCCTCGAGCAGAAGATAGTGGAGCGGCGTGTAGGGCAGCATGAAACCGATCTCGTCGAGGTTCGGGGCGATGCCGGCGATGTCCAGTTTCTTTTTCAAAAGGACGATGGGCCGACGCTCGGACAGGAGCCATTGTCGTTCAACGGGCGCTAATCGGGCGTAACGTCCGACGGTTTTCACGTCCAAGGCCATGAGGGCCAGCGGTTTCGTCCGGCGCTCCTTGATCTTCCGGAGGCGGTCGACGGCGCTCGGCCTGAGCGGATCGCAGACGAGATGAAATCCTCCGATCCCTTTGACCGCCAGGATCTTCCCCTTTTTGATGAGCCTGACCGCCGCGTCGATCCCCCCGGGGACGCTCCGGCCCGTCCCCGCCTCGCGGAGGCTGATCGAAGGCCCGCAGCGCGGGCAAGCGATCGGCTGGGCGTGGTATCTCCGGTCGAGAGGGTCGTGATACTCGGCCGAACAGTCCGGACACATCCGGAAGGCGGCCATGGTCGTGTTCGGCCGGTCATAGGGCAGCTTTTTGACGATCGTGTAGCGGGGACCGCAATCCGTGCAATTGGTGAAGGGGTAGCGGAAGCGGCGGTCGCCCGGATCGGCGATGTCCCGGCGGCAGTTCGCGCACGTCGAAATGTCGGGCGAGATGAAAACGAAGCTCTCGCCTCCCTGGGAAGGTTTAACCTCGAAGCCTTTGAATCCCTCGAAAGCCGTCCGCCTCTCGGCCACTTTTTCGATCCGGGCCAGAGGGGGTTTGTCCCGTTCGAGGGCTTCCAGAAATCCGGCGAAACCGCTCGGCTCACGGGTCTCGAGGTGGATCTCGACGCCGGTGGCGGCGTTCTTGACCCAGCCGCTGAGGCCGTGCTTTAAGGCCAAGCGGTAAATGAACGGCCTGAAACCGACGCCTTGGACGACGCCGAAGACGGTGAGCCGCAGGGCCCGGCCCTTCATTTATGGTCCCTGCGGCTATACACGCATCCGCAGTAGTTCTGCCGGTAAAGCCCGTAGCGGCGGCTGATCTCGATGCTTTTATGAAAGCCGCCCTTCTTCTTGAAGTCGCTCTCCAAGAACTGGAGGTTGTATTTCCATCCGGTCAGCCGGCCGATCCGGTTCAGGACATCGGCCTTTTTCCAGGGGCTGATGCTCATGATGGTGGTGAACGCGGGCAGGCCGAGCTCGAGGGCCTTACGGGCCGTCCGGTCGAGGCGCACGGCATAGCAGATGTCGCAGCGGCGCCCTTTCTCCGGCTCCTCCTTGAATCTATCGGTGAGCTTCAGCCAGAGGTCTTGATCGTATTCACCTTCGACCACATCGAAGCCGAGGAGCCGGCCGACCTTTTTCGTCTCCGCCAGCCGGAGGTCGTATTCATCGCCCGGCCAGATGTTGGGATTGTAAAAAAAACCCGTGACTCTATGGTCGTTCTGGAGGAGCTCGACGACGTAGGAGGCGTCGGGGGCGCAGCAGATGTGAGCGAGGATTTCGGGCAGACCCATGCCTCCATTTTATGCCGGAAACGGGGGAGGGTCAACGGGCGTTATGGGAACGGCCGGGCTTTGTCAATCTCTTTTGAACAAGCGCTTCTTCAGGTCGTAGGCGGCCGGGCCGATGGGCCGATAGTCGCGGATGGCCCGGTCGATGAGATAGGCCATAGCCGGCAGGTTTTCCTCAAAGATCGGATCGATGTCCTCCTGGCGGTTGAAGAATCCTCCGGAGGCCCAGTCGATCGGGGTGAGCTCGATCGTGTAGGCCGGGATGCCGCTCATGGCGAAAGCCCAGTCGGTTACGTCCCCGTTCGTGAGGTAGAGGGCGTCGCCGGACTGCCCGTATTCGTAGAGGCGGCCGTTGACGGCCTGGATCCTGGCGGACATCTCCGCCGCGATCTCTTTGAGCGTCGCCGCTCCGTCCGGCGGCTGCTTCGTGTATCCCCACGGATACAGGATGACTTGGCTGTAACTGTGGAAGGAGACCAGCGCCTGGAAATTCTTTTTTAAATACAGGTCCCGCACCGCCCGCGTTTCGGGTTCGGAAAAGGGCGCGGATCCCCGATAGACCTCGGACGCGGGATTGGCGCTGGAGCCCAGATTATCGACCCCCCATTTATAGCCGTAGTTCCGGTTGAGGTCCACACCGTAGTCGCCGCCGCCGTTGTCGCGCCTGTTCTTCCGCCACAGGCGGTAGCCGTGGATCGTGTATTCCAGGCCGTCCGGGTTGACTAGGGGGACGATCCAGATCTCGCTCTGGTCCACGAAGCGCCTGACGGCGGGATCGGCGGCGTAGTTTTCGGCCAGGTATTTTCCCATCAGGAACGGCACTTCGACCGAGATCCATTCCCGGGCATGGTGGCAGCCGAGGAACAGGACCTCGGGCTCGTCCTCTTCGACGAGGACATTATCGCTGATCTTCATCGCGTAGAGGTTCCTCTTTTCCAGGCTGTCGCCGATGTCGAAGACCTTGACGATGTCCGGATATCTGTGCTGAAGGGCGAACATGTCCGCTTCGAGCTCCAAATAGGAATGGTAGGCTCCGTTGATCCCCTGGGGATAGGCGGCCGCGCTCAGGAGGAGCGTCAAGAGGATCAGAGGCGCAATTTTGGCCTTCATAGGTTTCTCAATTATAGACTAAAACCCAACGAAACCGCGAATCGTTTCACGGCCAAGCGGTTCCCCGAGCCCGATTCCCGGCCGAGGAGAGCCCCCATATCGAGGCGCAGACGACGCCAATAAACCCCGTTGCCGAAGGTGAAACAGGCATAGGCGGAGCGGGGATCTTTCATGGGTTGGGGGTCGTAGATGAAGCCGATCCGGAGAGGAACCTGAACGCTCACCCCGAAGATCCGCGCCGTCGTCCCGTACTCCGCGCCCGCGGAGATTCTGACGATATCCCTGAACTCCCGGGTCTGTCGTTCCCCGAAATAATCGAGGGCGTATTTCGACCAGGTGACGTAGGTCGCGTCCACGGCCAAGGTCCATTCGGGGAGGACACGGCAGCTCAAGCCGAATCCGAGGATGAGCGGTTGGCGGGCCGTGTCTTCCGAAGAGGTCGTCAGACCGATATCGGTATCGGCGGAAGGCGTATAAGTGAAGCGGACCGTGCTGTTGTTTTTGGTCCGCATGGAATAGGGCGTCCTCAGGACGATCGCGGTCTTGAACGCGTCCGAAATCTCGAACAGGAGCCCCCCCTGGACGTAAAAACCGTCGAGGTCCTGGGACTTCTTATCCAGAAGCGTGTAGCCGGTGGGGGTTTCCTGCTCCAGCATCTCCCCGGCCAGGCGTCCGGACACGTAATTCAATCCGATCCCGACGCTGAGCCGAGGCCCGATCCGGCGCCCGACGGAGAAATTGAACGTCCGCAGCCATCCCGTCTGGGTGAAGCGCAGGAGATATTTATAGGACGAGTTGGAATAGGTCTCTTCATAAGAGGCCTCGGGCCGATCGAAACGTTCGGCCTGGGAGACGTTCAGGGCGAATGACCATCCGTCAAGACGGAAAGCGAGGCCGACGAAATCCAGCTCCGCTAAACGTAGGCCGATGTTCCCATCGGTCCTCAAGACGCCTGTGTTTACCGGCCCGTATTTGAAGAGTTCGGTGACATGATAGCTGCCGTTCACGTGGAACTGGAATTTCGGCAGACCCGTCAGCAGGGCCGGATTGGACGTTGCCGCGGAAGCGTCCGAGGCCAGGGTGAAAGCGCCACCTCCCCGTCCGAGCGCGGCCGCGGCCGAAAACGGAAAGGTGTTCCAGGTTCGAAGGGGAGCTTCGACCTGATACTGTCCGAGAATGAGCTGGCTCGAGGCCGGCGCGGGAAAAAGAGCCAAAACGGCGGTCAACACCCCAACGGCCGCCACGACCCGCTCCCTTTTCACGGCGCTGTCATTATAGTGACGGGTTCAGGGATTTGCAAATCCGGAAAGGCTATGCTATAAAAACATAAAATTTGAAACCATCATCATCTAAGGACGTTTCCATTATGGACAACAAGAGACGCATCAAAATCATCGGTACGGGATTCTATGTGCCCGATCAAATCCTAACCAATGCCGACTTGGAGAGGATCGTCGACACGACGGATGAATGGATCGTCTCCCGCTCGGGGATCCGGGAACGGCATATCGCCGCCGCGGACCAGGCCACATCCGACCTCTGCGTCGAAGCGGGCCGTCGGGCGCTGAAAAACGCTCATCTCGAAGTGAAGGATATCGATCTCATTCTTGTCGCCAACAATACGCCCGATACCGTTTTTCCCGCGACCGCCTGTTGGGTCCAGGCCAAACTCGAAGCCGGGACCGTCCCGGCGCTCGACCTGATCGCCGGCTGCACGGGATTTCTCTACGGCCTGATCGTGGCCGAGGGCTTGATCCTGAGCGGAGCGGCCCGGCGCATCCTCTTGATCGGGGGCGACGCGCTCTCCAAGGTCACGAACTGGAAAGACCGGGGCACGTGCGTCTTGCTCGGCGATGGCGCGGGCGCCGTCGTCCTCGAAGAAAGCAAGGACGACGCGGGTATTCTGTCGTCGTACTGGAAGGCGGACGGTACGCTGGCCGAACTTCTCTTTATCCCGGCGGGCGGATCGCGGAGACCCGCATCTCTTCAAACCGTGGCCGAAGACGGACATTATATGTACATGAAAGGCAACGAGGTCTACAAGCATGCCGTCAAACGCATGTCCGAAGCGGTGGAAGAGGCGTTGAAGAAAGCCGGCCTGAAAAAGGACGACATCGACGTTTTCTTGCCCCACCAGGCGAATCTGAGGATCATCGAGGCGGTGGGAGAAAGATTGAAAATCCCCGGGGAAAAAGTTTACGTCAATATCGAGAGGTACGGCAACATGTCCGTGGCCTGCATTCCGGTCGCCATCCACGAGCTGCGCCAGCACAAGAGGCTGAAGCCGGGGACGGTCACGGTCCTCGCCGCCTTCGGCGCTGGCTTCACCTGGGCCTCGATCGTCTACCGCTGGTAGCCCGGGCGAGAGGGAAGAAGGCGAAGCGATCATAAATTAGATGGGGACATGTTCCTGAGGGACACATCCTCTTGCATGTGTCCCTCAGGTACGTGTCCCCGTTTTGTCTAGGAGAGCGTTCGCCCGCTTCGAGCGAGCTTCCTCCCCGAGTCCCTTATTTCTCCGCGGAGAGCTTTTGGAACAGGGCGGTCAGGGACTGCTTGTCCATCATGCCTTCCTGGGCGTGGCGGACGACGCCTTTCTTGTCGATGACGAACGTCGTCGGGATGGCGCTGATGGGGCCATAGTCCTTGAGAATCTTCTCGTTGACCAGGGCTACGGGATAGCTCATTTTGTTTTTATCGACGAACGGCCGGAGCTGCTGGGGCGTCATCTCATCGACCGATACGCCGACGATCTCCAGACCTTTAGCCTTGTTCTGGTTGTAAAACTCGACGAAATCAGGGATCTCGGCCCGGCAGGGCGGACACCAGGTCGCCCAGAAGTTGACCACGACGATCTTGCCCTTCAGGTCGGCCAGGGCCAGCGTTTTCCCGTCAAGGCTCTTTAAGCTAAAAGCCGGGGCGGGCTGATTCGGGACGATCGCCGCGAGCGGGGCCAATCCCGCGATCAAAGCGATGATGATCGAAGCGGCCGTTTTCTTCATGGCATCTCCTGATATATACAAAACTATATATATTATATAGGAATAATAAAGAATTGCCAAGCCCGAAAAAAAGGGATCCGTTCGGTCCGAACCCCAGGGCGAGCGCCCTGGATCAGGTCGCTTCGCACTTCTTGAGGAGGCGGGCCCAGTTGTGGTCCACTTCCTCCTGCATGAGCTTGATTTGCTCCGGCTTCAGGTGGCGGAACCGCCCCTGGAGCTTGAGGTAGTCGTCGATCGGCTTCTTGTCCTTGATCTTCATGGTCAAGGTGTATTTTTCGCCGTGCTCGACTTCGTACAGGGGAAAGATGCAGTTCTGGACGACCATCCGGCCGAGCTTGACCGCGTCCTCGGGCCGGCTCTTCCAGCCCGTCGGGCAGGGCGCGTAGATATGGAGGAACCGGGTCCCCTTGATGCTTTTGGCCTTCTTGGTTTTTTTCACGACATCCTCGGGGTAGGAGGTCGAAGCGGTGGCCAGATAGGGGATGTAGTGGGCGGCCATGATGGCGTCGATGTCCTTCTTGGGCCGGTCCTTGGGGAATTTCACGGGCGTCGTCGTCGTCCAGGCGCCCGTCGGGGTAGCCGAGCTCCGTTGAATGCCCGTGTTCATATACGCTTCGTTGTCGTAGCAGACGTAGAGGATGTCATCGTTGCGCTCGGCCGCGCCGCTGAGGGCCTGTAAGCCGATGTCGAACGTACCTCCGTCTCCGGCCCAGGCCACGACGGTCGTCTCCCGGTCGCCGACCATCTCCAGACCGGCCTTGACGCCCGTGGCGGTGGACGCCGCGGTCTCAAAGGCGCAATGATAGATGGGGACGCTCATGCAGGAATGGGGGAACGCGCCGTCGATGACGGCCCAGCAACAGGCCGGAATACAGAGGACGGTCCTTAAGCCCAAGGCCTTCAAGACGTAGCGCATGGCGAGGTTCGCCCCGCAGCCCTGGCAGGCCAGGTTCCCCGAGCCGACCAGTTCCTCGACGGGCAGGGTCAAGGTCATCTTCTTTTCTTTTTTCATTTCTTCACTCCGATCCAGACGATCTCCTCCTCGGACCGTTCATGGGAGATCGTGGTGTCGACCACCTCCCGGAACGAGGCCGGGGTGATGTCCCGGCCGCCCAGCCCGGCGATGAAGCCGAAGACGGGCTTGTACCCGCCGTGGCCGTAGATCGCCGATTTCAGCTCCTGGGCGAAGATCCCATGGTGGCCGTAGGAGATGTTCCGGTCGACGACCGCGATCTTCTTGGCCGATTGCGTCAGGCGCCGGACGATCTCGAAGGGGAACGGCCGGAAGACCTTGATCCGGAGGTTCCCGACCTTGAGCCCGCGGTCGCGCATCTCGTCCACGGCGACGCGGGCCGTGTATCCGGCCGTCCCCGACGTGACGAGGATGATCTCGGCGTCGTCGCAGAGATAATCGTCTACCAGGCCGAGGTAGCGGCCGAACGTCGTTTCATATTCCCGCCCGGTCCGCTCGATCATCTCCGGAACCTTCTCCATGTCCTTCTGGAGTTTGTAGCGCAGCTCCATATAGTGCTCGGGTCCGGTCAGGCCGCCGAACGCGCGCGGGTCGTCGGGGGTCACCCGGTAGGGCGGATTGAAAGGCGGCAGGTACGCGTCGACCTTGGCCTGGTCGGGGATGTCCACGACCTCGTAGGTGTGAGAGAGGGCGAACGCGTCGAGGACGACCATGCTCGGTATGGCCAGCGCTTCCGAGACCTTGAAGGCCTGGATGACGGTGTCCACGACCTCCTGGTTCGAAGCGCAGTAGAACTGGATCCAGCCGGTGTCGCGCTGGGAGAGGCTGTCGTTCTGGTCGGTCCAAATGGTCCAGCCCGGGGCCATGGCTCGGTTGATGTTGCCGAGGACGACCGGCAGTCGGCCGCCGGAGGCCCAGTGGAGCATCTCGTGCATGAGGGCGAGCCCCTGGGAGGAGGTGGCGGTGAAGGCCCTCGCGCCGGCGGCCGAGGCGCCGATGCAGGCGGCCATGGCCGAATGCTCGGACTCGACCTTGATGAACTTGGCCTGGAGGGTTCCGTCGGCGCACATCTCCGAAAGGAGCTCGACGACCTGCGTCTGGGGGGTGATCGGATAGGCGGCGATCACCTGGGAGCGGGAGAGCATGGCCCCGTAGGACAGGGCGTGGTTGCCCATGATGACTTTCTTCATTTCCGTTCCTCCACCATGAGGATGCACTTCGCCGGGCATTCCTCGGCGCAGATGCCGCAGCCCTTGCAGTAGTCGTAGTTAACGACCGGCCACTCGGCCTCGATCTCGATCGACATGTCCGGGCAGAACTTCCAGCAGATTCCGCACTGGATGCAGTCCTCGAGCCTGATCTCGGGCCGGATGTTCCGCCAGGATCCGGTCTTGTTCCAGAGCATGTTGCCGATCGACATGGGCATCGTCGGCATCTCCTCCGCGGACTGGAAGACGACTTTTTTGATCTCTTTTTTCGGTTTCATCGGCGTTCGGTCCTTTCCCTCAGGCCTTTTCGTAGGCTTCCCGGGCCGCCTTTTGGTTGTTCTGAGGCTTGATCGTGATGACGTCCCCGATCGCCTCGAGGAGCGACTCGAGCTTGGTCAGGTTGAGGATCTTGACGATGGCCCCGGTAATCGCGGTGTTGACGATGGGCGCGCCCAGCGTGCCGAGCTTGTTCCGGACCGCGATCTCGGTGGCGTTGATCGTGGCCACCTTGAACTTGGCCGGGAATTTGAAGTCGGCCGGTTTCTTGTCGCTGTTGATGATGATCCAGCCGCCGTCTTTCAGCCCCTCGGTCACGTCGATGGCCTCGACGAGCGTGGGGTCCACGACGACGACATGGTCGGGGGCGTAGATCCGGCTCTTGTCGTAGATCGGCTTGTTGTCGATGCGGATGAAGGAAAAGACGGGGGCGCCCCGCCGCTCGACGCCGAACTCGGGGTAGGCCTGGACGAAATTGCCTTCTTTGGCCAGCGCGTCGGCGAGAATTTTCGAGGCCACCACCGTTCCCTGGCCGCCTCGACCGTGGAAACGCATTTCGATCATGGAAACTCCTTGTCAGGAAGATCGTTCGAGTAATCCGAAAGACGATAGTTTAGATGGGCGGGGAAAAACTGTCAAGCGAGAAGGCGGCCGACCGAGGGAAATTCCTTCGGAGCCGGGGGAATTAACCCTTCAGGACGTAAGACTCGTAGAGTTTCTTGAGCATGGCCGCATCCGTCTCCCGGCCGGGGCTTTCGCAGACGACGCGGCCTTCCACGCCGAGGTCTTTCAACGCTTGAAGCCATTCGTCGTAACGGAAGTCGGAGTCCGGCAGGTTCAGATGTTTGATTTCGCCCTTCAAATTATACTCGATTCCGGAAATATGGATATGGATGGTCTTCAGGGCGGTCCGGCCCAACCGTTTCTCCACCTTTTTCAGGATGCGGTGAAAATCGAGATAGGAGTTGGCCTTACCCTCCCGGGAATGGAGATGGGAGAAGTCGAGGCAGGGGGCGAGCCCGTCGACCTCCTGGCAGAGCGAGATGACCTCGTCGAGGGACCCGAACTGCGACCGTTTGCCCATGGTCTCGATGCGAAGGACCACGGGATTCCTTTCGGACCGGAGAGCGGACAGCACTTGGGCCAGTTCCTTCTTGATGACCTCATAGGTTTTTTCGGGCGTGAAAGAGCCGTAATAACCGGCATGGAAGACGACGCACGTCGCGCCGGCCAGTTCCGCGGCCCGGGCCGCGCGCAGGAGATGGTCCTGGCTCTGCATCCTCTTGCCCGGTTCGTCGGAATTGAGATTGACATAATAGGGCGCGTGCGCGCTGAGCCTGAGGCCGAGGGCCGCGGCCTTGGCCTTGATCTTGGCCGCGGTGTCGCTCCCGAGCTTGACGCCCCGGACGAACTCCATCTCCAAGCAGTCCAGCTTCAGCTCATGCAGGTGTTGGAGGGCCGACAGGGTCGAGGTCTGCGGCGAGGAATCGGGAACACCGGCGGTCCCGAAGAGCAGCTTTCTAACAGCGATGGGCATCCGGCTCTCCCTGGGGGTTCAGGAATTCGGAGACGAGACGCATGGCGCAGAATTCGCCGCACATGGAACAGGCGTCGGATTTCGACCGCCGCTTTTTCCGGATGTCCTCGAATTTATGAGGGTCGATGACCAAGAGCTTCTGTTTGTCCCAGTC
Organism: Candidatus Aminicenantota bacterium; assembly: GCA_030691735.1. Classification (GTDB taxonomy): domain Bacteria; phylum Acidobacteriota; class Aminicenantia; order Aminicenantales; family UBA4085; genus JAPKZI01. Next base: position 4,528 of record JAUYDS010000119.1, on the reverse strand, counting down.
CAATCTCTTGCGGGCTTTTGAGAGCTTCAGGTCCTGGTCGAGCGCGCCCGGCACGCCTTTGACGATATCGGCCGCGTGGCCGGCGATCCGGGAGGCGATCAGTCCCTCCCGGACGTCGTCCGCTGTGGGAAGGCCGAGGTGTTCGGCCGGGGTGACGTAGCAAAGGAAATCGGCCCCGGCGGCCGCGGCCACGGCTCCCCCGATCGCGGCCACGATGTGGTCGTAGCCGGCGCCGATGTCCGTGACCAGGGGGCCTAGGACATAGAAGGGGGCCCCGTGGCAGAGGTGCTTCTGCAGTTGGACGTTCATTTCGACCTGGTCCAGAGGGATATGGCCCGGACCTTCGACTATGACCTGGACGCCCTGTCCCCAGGCGCGTTGGACCAGCTCCCCGAGCGTAAGGAGCTCTTCGAGCTGGGGTCTGTCGGTGGCGTCTAGAATCGAGCCGGGCCTGAGTCCGTCGCCGAGGCTCAAGGTGATGTCGTAAGCGCGGGCGATCTCCAGCAGCCGGTCGTAGTTCTCGTAGAGCGGATTCTCTTTCTGGTGGTGGAGGATCCAGGCGGTGTGAAAGGCGCCGCCGCGCGAGACGATGTCGGCCACCCGGCCCTGTCCCTTCAATCGTTCGATGGCCCGGGCCGTCAAGCCGCAGTGCAGGGTCATGAAATCGACCCCTTCGCGGGCTTGGGCCTCGATCACCGCGAAAAGGTCGTCCACGGTCATGGCCAGGATGGAGCCCCGTTTTTCGATCGCTTCGATCGCCGCCTGGTAGACCGGAACGGTTCCCAGCGGAATGGGAGCCTTGCCGAGGATCGTCTTCCGGATTTTTGTCAGGTCCCCCCCCGTGCTCAGGTCCATGAGCGTGTCGGCCCCGTATTTCAAAGCGATCCTGACCTTTTCGAGTTCCGCCTCGAGGCGGGGAAAATCCTTGGACGTGCCGAGATTGACGTTGACCTTCGTCCGCAGTTTTCGGCCGATCCCGACCGGTTCGAGCCCGGGGTGGCGGGGATTGAAGGGGATGACCACCTGGCCGTCCGCGACCAGTTTCAAGAGGTCATCCGGACGAAGTCCTTCCTTCCGCGCCGTCCGTTTCAGCGCCGCCGTGAGTGTTCCTTTCCGGGCCGATTCAAGCTGTGTCATTTTGATTCAAAAAAATAGTCTACATCTCTTGACGAGTTTATTCAACTCGCCTGCCTCGGAGGCCGCTAATCCCGACAGGAAATTTCTCCAAAATATTATTCAGGGAGAAGGTTTTTTGGCGAAGAGAAAGGGTGATATATTGCGTTGACAAGGATGGATTAATTGACGACAATTACTATCAGTTTTTATAGAGGAGCCTACGCAGTAAAGCATGAGGCGAAAAGTCGGCATCGTCTTTCTGTTGATCATAACCATTGTCCTTTTGTTCATCGCAACGCGCTCTTATCTAGGTTCTCACTACCTCGACCGCTATAAGGCCCTGCGCGCCGAGGCGCCGAGCATCGAGCGCAGCTTTCGCGCGCTCGAAGCGGCTCTTAAAGAGGCCATCGGCTTTTCCAGTGATCCGGTCCTCTTCCAGGAACTGGGCCGCCTTTATACCGAGCGGGCGATGGCGGAGCTCAAGTACGGCCTGCCCGAAAAGCGCGATCTCTATCTTGACCTCGCGCAAGACGCGTTCGCCCGGGTGATCCGGCTCAACCCGACCGATGCCCTAGCCTATTATGACCTGGGCCAGACATGGATGTTTTATAACCATCCTCTTCTGACCTACGCCGAAAAAGGCCGGTTTTATTACGGCAAAGCCCTCGAATTCAAGCCGATGAACGAATCCTTGAACTTGAACATCCTTTTTACGTTCCTGACCCAATGGAACGGTCTGACCGACGAAGAAAAGGCCTTCACTTTTCGAAAGCTCCGGAAAATGGTGGACGACGTTGGTGATTTTGCGTCTCGGCTCCGCCGGCTCTGGATGGAAAATGTGAAGGACGAAGCGACGCTCAAGGAGATATTGGCGGGGGATCAGGCTTTATGGGAAAAGATCAAAGGAAAATTTTAGGATGGCATGAACACATTTATCTTCTGCGTCCTCTGCGCGATAATTCTTTTCCTCCCGCTCCCTTACGGGTCCGTTGAGCCGTGGTCCATTTTCATTTTTGAAGCGATCACCCTGGCTCTCTTCGGAATTCATTTGGTCGGAGAATTCGCGAGAAGGGGAGTCCGAACAAACGAAGACGATCTCCCGATCTCCGGATCAAATGACCATCCCCGTGATATTAACACTCCCCTGATCTTGAAAATCCTCCTCGCCCTCTTTTTCGCTCTCACCTTGATCCAGATCCTGCCCCTTCCTCCATCGGTCATCAAGCTTCTGTCTCCCAACGCGTTTGAGATCTTTCGAGGGACGGGCCAGAAAGGCTGGTTGACGCTGTCTCTCTCTCCCCACCTCACCGCTTATGAGCTTCTCAAATACATCTGCTACTTCCTCTTCGGCTATCTTGTCTTCCGCTATGTCCGTTCCCGGCCTCAGATCGAGATCTTTGTCTGGGTCATGATGGCCGGCGCCGTCTTCCAATCTCTCTACGGTTTGGCTGAATTTTTCGGCGGCACCCATCGGATCTTCGGCTGGAAGAACGTTTATTATTATGATTCGGCCTTCGGGACTTTCGTCAATCGCAATCATTTCGCCGGTTTCCTGGAGATGACGCTATTGATCAGTATCGGCTGCCTTCTCGCCAAAGCCGACTTCTTTGCCCTGAAAAAAGGATTATCCATCAGAGACAAGATTCTCTGGTTCAGCCATGAACGCCTTCAGAAAACGATCCTCTTCGGCATCGCCCCCGTCATTATCGGCATCGGTCTCTTCTTTTCGCGGTCCCGCGGCGGGGTTTTCAATTTCTTCGTTTCGATCCTGTTCATGATCACGGCCATTTCATGGACGGGAAAGAGAGGACACATCTCCGGGACGGTCCGGGATCAAAGGTCCCGCACGATCATCCGGACGATATTTGTCATCGTCGTCTCCGTTGCCCTGCTGATCGGCGTCAGCCCCCTCCTGCTCGAAAGATTTTCTCCGGACCTCGTCAGGGGGGAGGGGAGGCCGGTCGTCTATGAAAATACGATCGAGATGATGGGTCAATTCCCTCTCTTCGGCACGGGACCCGGTACATATGTTTACGCCTATCCGAAATATGAAAAGACGGGAACATCCCGGCTGATGGACCACGCCCATAACGATTATCTAGAGCTTTTGGCGGAGAGCGGCGCGATAGCCGGCGGATGTCTTCTCCTGTCCGTCTTCGGAACCCTGATCGTCCTTCTCGGCCGTTGGACGAAGCGCAGAGACTATTTTGTGAGAGGGATCACGATCGGGTGTCTGGCCGGCATCGTTGCCATTCTCGTCCATAGCGTCGGAGATTTCAATCTTCGCATCCCGGCCAACGCCATTTATTTCATATCGCTTTTCGCCCTAGCCATGACAACCCTCCAGCTAAAAAATCGGTAATTTTTCTCCCCTGTCATCGCGAGGACGGAGGATCCGGACGTGGCGATCCGACACAACGTGTCATCCTGAGCGAAGCGAAGGATCTCATGGGGAGAAGCAGAGCGCTGTGGCAATCTTACCCGAAAAACCGTAAAAAAAAGGCGGCTTTTCAGCCGCCTTCCTAAAAATAATCTCTTGTCTCTTGGTCCGCCTATTTATCTCTTTGACGGCGAGGCAATGGCTTCGGCGATCTTGACTCCAGCATATCCTGCCGCCGTCGCCCCTACGACTGCGACCGCTATTCCAATCGGGGTCGCGAAGAATCCCGCCGCAGCGCCTACTCCAACCGCTCCGGCTATAACACCGGTCGTGGTCGCTCCCGCTACGACTCCCGCTCCGGCCGCTCCGGCGACGATCGCTCCACCCTTTTTCCCTTTTTTTAAAACCAAAGAAAGTTTGGCGGTCTCGTTAGCTTTAATTTTGATTTGATAACCAAAATTAAAATCGCCGATGGGAGAGTGAACTCCAAGAATATATAGGCCTTCCTCTAAGTTGCTGATGATATATAAGCCGCTTATATCTGACGCCTTGCTCCTGAATTCCACTTTGGTTTTAAGGTTTTTGATGATAACGACGGCGTTTTTAACGGGGGATTTCATGTCCTCGTCATAATATATGAATCCCGTTAAAATGCCCGTTATAGGCCTTTGAGATAGAGCCTCTATCGGAAAAAAGAGCAGGGTGAACGAAAATATAATGGCAAAAGCCGCGACCTTCGATTTAAAGATTTTTTCTTTTCCCACGGTAAACCTCCCTATATTGAAGGGCAGCTTATAAATAATCGATTTATTAGATTTTGTCAAGCTGGATTTTATCTGACCGTCGATCCGTTTCGGGGACATAAAAAGACGGGGACAGAGTATCGCGCTACTCCATCCCGAAGAAAACCGGGAAGGGGACGGCGACGACCTTCGAGCTCAAGGCGATGATGTCGGTTCCGCTATAAACGATCACGCCGATCTGGACGGCGTCCTTGAGATCCGCCATGCACCGCTCCAGGTTGCGAACAGC
>JAUYDS010000203.1 GCA_030691735.1 Candidatus Aminicenantota bacterium | reverse complement strand
ACGGACAAGGGGATCAAGGTTCTCAGACCGCTCTATTATTCCCCGAACGATGAATCCCTATCGGTGGGTCAGATCGCCTACGCCTTGGCTTATCTGAGGTCAGGCCGGGGGTTCAATCCTTAGTGTGGTGTATCAACAATGACTTTACAATATTGTCATTCCGGACTTGATCCGGAAAACAGCTTGAAAAGACCTGGATTCCCACCTACGTGGGAACGACGTCTGGATTCCCGCTCCCCACTTTCGTGGGGACAAGTTTACCCCTGTTTACCCCTGCGAAAGCAGGGGCGGGAATGACGGAGGGAAAGGGAATGACGGGGAAAAAGCGCCATGCTCTTGTCATCCCCGCGGTCCCTCTTGTCATCCCCGCGGAGGCGGGGATCCAGGTTACTGGTCGAACGGGCTGGATTCCCGCTCCCCACTTTCGTGGGGACAAGTTTACCCCTGCGGAGGCAGGGGCGGGAATGACGGAGGGAAAGGAAATGACAGTTCCAGGATTATTGTAAAACCGTTATTGAGACGCAACCCTAGCTTCGGAATCGTCCTCACGGTAATCCGATTCCTCATAGTCCGGGGTCTTTTTCCTTTTTTTAGAGACCGGCTGGACCTGGAACTTGAGCCCTCCGATCAGCGAGAGAATGAAATTCACGATCACGGCCTTGAGAAAAACGAGATAGCCGACGACCAGGAATCCGAGCACGCCTCCCAACAGGCCGAAGATCGCCCCGCCGAGGAGCTTGCCCTGAAGATCCGCCAGGGCCGGCGGAAGAAAGGTCAGAGATTTGGAAAAATATCCCGTCGCTCCGGCGAAAGCGCCGCCGATGATCCCGACCAGGAGGCCGAGGATCCCGCCGAAAAAGAACATCGAAGTCGGTTGGACGGAGCGCAGGACATAGGTCCCCTTCCATTCCGCCAATCCGACTCCGCTTCTCTGTCCGGAGGGCTTCCCCTCCGGCGCGCCGACCTCGACCGCTAGTCCGGTGCCGCATCGAGGACAGGTCTCGAACGGTTTATGGAGCTTCACGCCGCACTTCGGACAGAGAGCCGGCCTTTCTCCGATGTTTCCGCCGCAGCGGGCGCAGACCTCCGCTTCCAGCCTATTCTCGAATCCGCAATAGACGCAGATCGCTTTTTTTTCTTTGAGGGACGGCGGATCGGCCTGGACCCAGTCCTTGTTGTCGAAGTAATACCATTTGCCGGTCTGGGCGCCGATCATCCAGAACCGGCCCTTATCGTCCTTGATCCGCAGCTTTTTCATCTCGTCGATGAATTCCTGGCGCGAGATCTCGTTGGCCTGGAACCTCGTCTTCAGGGTATTGAAAGCTTCGAGGACTCCGCTGAACCTGTTTTTCATCGATTCCCCCTCTTATCCGCGCCTCGCCATCGCAACTCGTTTAAAATCAGTATATTTATAATTCATTTATTATGTGTTAGTTATAAGACATGACGAATTCTTGTGCAAATCGTCGTATCTTCATGGATTCTCGTGGATTTGGACGACCGCCCCCGCGGTTTTCCACAATTTTTCCACAGTTTTTGTGAATAACTCTTCTCATTTCATCGGCCATATTTGTCGGATGAGATCCAGCCCAGTATACCCTTGGATGGGGTCGGGAATAAAGGACAGAATGAAGATGACGACGACGAGGATCCCGATGATCAGCCTCTTCGTCCCGATGGGTGAAGTTTCGTCCCAGGTCGGCGGATGTTTCAGGCCCAGGAGAAGGATAACGAGGGCCCAGATGAGCCAGCCCGCCCAGAAAAAGACGCCCATCCCGATGAAGACGCCCAGGAACACTCGGGCGACGAACTTGGCCCGCGGGCCGAGAATCGCGTAAGAGATGTGACCGCCGTCCAACTGGCCGAGGGGGAAGAGATTCAAGGCCGTCACGAGAAGCCCCACCCAACCGGCGAAGGCGACGGGATGAAGGACGATGTCATAGTTGGGCCCGGCGTTCTTGATCAACAATCCGCCGAGGATCTTGAGCAAGAGCGGTTCGCCGAAGAGGATCGAACTTTCTCTCGGCAGGGCCGGAACGACCTTGGACAGCGCGGCCCCGACGACGAGCGCGGGCAGGGACAGGACGAAGCTCATCAGCGGCCCGGCCACGCCGATGTCGAAAAGCTGCCTCTTGCCGGCGATCGGCGAGCGGATCTTGATGAACGCGCCCATGGTCCCGATGAGCGTCGGGGCCGGGATGAAAAAGGGCAGGGTGGCGCTGATGCCGTAGTGCCGGCAGGTCAGGTAGTGTCCCAGCTCATGCCCGAGCAGGATGACGATCAGGACAAGAGCATAGATCAGGCTGAGGAGCAGGATCTGAGGATCCCTGAACACGCCGGGGCCCGCTTCGAAGGCCGGGTTCCGTCCGATCTCCTCGGCATATTTATAGTTCGCGCTCCAACTGACGCCGACGACGAAAAGAGAGAGGACCGTCAGGACGAAGAGAAGGATGTTCACCCAGATCCGGTCCTTGACGAAAAAAGAGGACGGCCGGAACTTCCGCGTCACCGGCGCTGCAGGTCCGGCCTCGTGCGGAAATTGATCGATCGTCCGTTCGTCCATGGGCCCTACAAAAAAATAGGAGTGAGACCCCTCACTCCTCTGTTCAACGAGGCTTGGTCGAGTTCAGCCCTTGAGCTTCTTATGCTTGGCCTCGAGCTCTTCCCGGCTCTCCTTGTGATCGGGATCGGGAACGCAGCAATCGACCGGACAGACCGCGGCGCACTGGGACTCGGCGTGGCTGCCGACGCATTCCTCGCACTTCGTCCAGTCAATGACGTAGACCGTGTCCCCGGCCGAGATCGCCTGGTTGGGGCATTCGGGTTCGCAGGCTCCGCAGTTGATGCATTCTTCGGTGATCTTGTAAGCCATGAGTGATTCTCCTCGGTGGATTAAAAGCTCAATTATAATATTTTTTTTCGATTTTACAAGCCGGGACGCTATTTCGCCGCTTCAAGCTTCTTGACCTTGAGGGAGGCGTCATAGCCGAAATAGGACTGGGGGTAATCCGTCTGTAGGGTTTTATAGAGCTTCAGCGCCTCGGGGATGTCGCCTTTCTTCTCCAGTGCTTCGGCGTGGCGGAAGAGGATGGCGTCCAAGAGATAGTCCTTCGGCTTCTCGTCCTCGATCTTCTTCAAGAGGTCGATGGCTTTGTCATAATCGCCCTTGAGGATGGCGATCTGCGCCGACAGGTCCCGGGCTTGATAATAGAAGAAATCCTTCGTCTCGTCCTTGATATTGGCCAGGGCGGCTTGAGCTTTGTCGAGCTGTCCCTGTTCGACCCAGTAGGTCGCGAGGCCGACGGAGGAGACGAGGGAGAATTTTCCCTTGCCGCCGAGCTTCTCCAATTGGGCCGCGTTCTCCGGCTTGGCGGCCAGGCCGCTCCGGAGGTCCAGGATTTCCCCGGCCGTCCGGCTATCTCTCTTCACCTGCTGGGCTTTGAGGTATTGGAAGCCGAGGAAAAGGAGGAGGACGGCCGCCGCGGCCGCGGCCGCGATCAGGATCTCCCTCTCCCAGGTCCTGACGAAACGCATGAACCTGTTCATGCCGGAGACGAATTCGTCTTCCTTTAGTCTCTTCTTGATATCTCTTTTCATCTCTCTGTCCTATTCACAAAAAGCCATAATCAAACGGACATCTTTTTTATCACATTCCCCCCGAAAAGCCAAGAGTTAGGT
>JAUYDS010000153.1 GCA_030691735.1 Candidatus Aminicenantota bacterium | reverse complement strand
GGGCCTGCGTCATAGAAGTGGGGATGGGGGCTTGACATCTGTTGGGGGTCGTGATATTGTAGTTACATCACTACAATACGGAGGCCCTCCATGGATATCCGACAACTCGAAGCTCGCCGGCTGGCCATCCTCGAAGAGATCCGGTTGATCGACGCGATGCGTCCAGGAACCGTCAACGAACAGTTCTTTCATGTCCGACGCCAAGGAGCCCATGAACTCACCCGTCAAGGTCCTTATTATGTCTGGACCCGATCAGAAGGAGGCAAGACCGTCAGTCAACGTTTGACCTCGACGGAGGTGGTCGAGCAAGCGCGGGCCGATGTCGCCGCCTACAAACTCTTTCAGGCTCTCTGTGGGGAGTACATTCAGGTCACCTCGCAGTTGGGGATGCTGAAACAGACGACCGCATCGGAAAAAAAACGCTTGAAATCCGGGTTGAACAAGACCGGGAAGTAAAACGGCTTCTGGAGACGGCGTCCCGGTCGGGAAAAGTCGACCTGGAAGCCCTGGAGTCAGCCTTGCGGGTGGCGGTTCTAGCCTGTGGCGCCAAGGTCCTGGCCGGCCTACTGGCCGAGCATGGATCGGGCCGGAGAGAAGAGGCGGTCCTCTGCCGTTGTGGCCAGCGCATGGAGAGCCAGGGCGTACGGCGCAAGGAACTGATGACGATCCTGGGGCCGGTGGCCTATGATCGGTCACGTTTTCAGTGTCCCTCCTGTCAAGCGACCCGCTATCCGGGAGATGAGGCGATGGATGTCGAGGGTACGACGCGCTCGCCCGGCCTTCGGCGGATGATGGCCCGGGCCGGCAGCCAATCGACCTTCAAGGACGCCCGCGACGACCTCCGTATCTATGCCGGCTTGGATGTCAGCGCCAAGGACGTCGAGCGGGTGGCGGAGCGAATCGGCCAGGAGATGGAGTCCTGGTCCGAGCGGGAGCGGCAGGAGATCCTGAGTCGGGAAGAACATCCCGAACCGGAGAAGGATATCCCGGTGATGTACGTCAGCTACGACGGGACGGGCGTGCCGATGACGCGATGGGAACTGGTCGGGGTTAAGGGCAAGCGAGCCGATGGTGTGGCCAAAACCCGCGAAGCCAAGCTCGGCTGCGTTTTTACCCAGACGACGGTCGACGAGGAGGGTTATCCGATCCGGGATCCGGATACGACGAGCTTCGTCGGCGCGATCGAAACGGCCGAGACATTCGGTTGGCGGATTTATGGAGAGGCGTGGCGGCAGGGCCTGTCCCAAGCTCGAAAAGTGGTCGTCTTAGGGGATGGGGCGGAGTGGGTGAAGAATCTGGCCGAGATGCACTTCCCTCGGGCTATCTTAATCATTGACCTCTATCATGCCCGCCAACATGTCTCGGGATTATGCCGAATCCTCTTCGGGGCCAACGAAAAAAAGATGGAACGACAGCGGCGCCGCTGGTGGGCGCTTTTAGATGGCGGGCGAGTCGAAAACATCATCCTCCAGGCTCGTCGACATCTTCCCTTCGATCCAGACTTGAAGAAAACTGCGGAAACGGAAATCCATTATCTGGAGAAGAATAAAGAGCGTATGCGTTATGTTGATTTCCGCGCCCAAGGCTTGTTCGTCGGGTCCGGAGTCATCGAGGCTGGTTGCAAAACCATCATCGGCCAACGCCTCAAACAATCCGGGATGGAGTGGACCGTCCGCGGCGCCAACGCCATCATCTCCCTTCGTTGCATGATGAAATCCAACCGGCTCGAAGACTACTGGGAGTCCCGAGTCGCATGATTTACCCCACTTCTATGACGCAGGCCCTATTTCCTTTTTAAATTCGTATATCAGCCTGAAGAAGTCAAATGCCGCCCAGGAGGTTTGTCCATGACATTCCGTAAAATCGCCGGCGCCTTGATTGTCGTCCTCATCGGAATCCCCGTCCTCTTCGGGGTGACCTGGGCGGTCGGCCTGGTCCGGGCTTCCCTGTCGCCCGAATTTCTGGTCGATTTACCCCAGGCTATCATCGCCGATATTCCCCGCACGGCGGATGAAATCTTCCGGGCCGTCCAGGACGAGAACATCGTCGCCGACCCGGAGACGAGGGCTTGGTTCCGAGCCGCCGCCAAAACCGGAACTTCGCCGAAGGATTTACTCGAAAAAACCGGCATTCTCGCCTGGATGAAGGGCGAGCTGTCCGATTCTCTCCGCAAACTCGGGGAAGTGCTTCGGGGCGAAGCGCCCGTCCAACAAATCACGATCGATATGCGGCCGTTGAAACAGGCCCTCCTTCATCCGGAGATGGACCGTTTTCTCGAAGCGACTCTGGCGAACCTGCCGCCCTGCAACGAACGGGATTTGAAGATCTGGCAAGATCGCGCCTCCGGATTCTGGCGGGGGGACCTCCCCGCCTGCCGGCCGGATTCGGTCGCGGCAAAGGATATTTTTTTCCGCGAGCGGAAGCTGGCCGTGGATCGAATGGACGACTCAACCCAGGTATTGGAGGGCATCGAACCCTTTCCCTTACATCGGTTCGGTTTCTCCAAGTCTATGACCTTGCTGTCTTATCTGCTTTTTCTATTCCCGGCCTTGATCATCCTGATCGGAGTTCTGATCGCCAACCGGTCGGGCGCCGGACGGCTCCGCTGGTCGGGGATCTCGGTGCTGACCGGAAGCCTTCCGGTTTTAGTCTTGGCTTTCGGGATCAAGAAATTCTTCCTCTGGGGACTGCACGGCGGAATGTTCACCTGGCGTTCTCCCTGGGCGCATGATATCGATGCGGTCGTCCTGGATAAGCTGAGTTGGATTCCCTCCCGATTTTTCGACGCTTTCTTCTCCCCGGTGATCGGCGTGGCGGCTTTCGTCGCAACCGCGGGTATCGTCCTTATCGCCTTGTCATATTCGTCCCGCCCAGCGGTGAAGGCGCCGACTAACTAAGAAGATCCGCTTTTCATCAACTGGGTTTTCGGAGCCGCGCGCAGCCCAAAGAGTGTTTTCAAAGGCGACGGTCAGCTCAGGGCTTGCGTCTGTGCCTCTCCCGCGATCGCCCGGATGTCGGTGATCGTTTCCCATAGGGCCGCTTCGGTCACGCGCGGAGAGACGGCGACCAGCCTCAGGACCGTCGCGCCTCCCAGCCGCCGTGGATGCGGGAAATGCTCCTTCTGGATGTTCCGCATCGTTAGGTCGTCTTCACCATCCCCAAGATGCGGCGTGTCTTCTTCAAGTTCAAGCGCCTGCTGCTGGGGGATCTTTGCCGCTGCGCGGTCTGGTCCCTGACGTGTTATTTCGAGGTTGTGACCGGGAGCGAGCTTACTCCCGGGGCCATCACGGCCATCTTCGTGTTCTGTTCGTTGTAATTGACATCACCGAGCGGCCGGAAGTATATTGCCAGCGTGGTCAAAAGGGGAGATTCATCGATCGGAGCGGATATTTCAGCGTTGCGGAAAAAGGAATTTCCTGTACATGCGATGATCCGATGAACAAGAAAGCCCTCACCGAAGCGGATATCCGCACCAAGTTCATCACGCCCGCCCTCGTTGGGGTGGACGGGGCGAAATGGAACGTGATGACCCAAATCCGCGAGGAAGCCTACTTCACCAGAGGCCGCGTCATCGTTCGCGGCAAGACGGTGAAACGCGGTGAAGCCAAGAAGGTCGACTACCTCCTCTTCTACAAACCCAATCTCCCTCTTGCTGTGATCGAAGCCAAGGATAACAACCACTCCGTCGGCGCCGGCATGCAGCAAGCGCTCGAATACGCCGAAATCCTCGACGTTCCCTTTGCCTACAGTTCCAACGGCGATGCGTTCCTAGAACATGACCGCTCGGCCACCAGCGGCACCGTGACCCGGGAAATCCCGCTCGACCAGTTCCCTTCGCCCTCAGAACTCTAGGCCCGCTACCGCAAGGCCAAGGGATTCACCGCCGACCAGGAAACCGTTGCCACCCAGGACTATTACGAGGATTTCTCAGGCAAAGCGCCCCGCTACTACCAACTCATCGCCATCAACCGCACGGTGGACGCCATTGCCCGCGGCGAGAACCGCATCCTGCTCGTCATGGCTGCCGGCACGGGCAAGACCTACACGGCTTTTCAAATTATCTGGCGGCTCTGGAAATCAGGAACCAAGAAACGCATCCTCTTCCTCGTCGATCGCAATATCCTTGCCGATCAAACCAAGATCAACGACTTCAAGCCGTTCGGTAAGGCCATGACCAAGATCACCAACCGCACCGTCGACAAAGCGTTCGAGATATACCTCTGCCTCTACCAAGCCGTGACCGGAATCGAGGAGGAACAGAACATCTACAAAGAGTTCTCCCCCGATTTCTTTGATCTCGTCGTCGTGGATGAGTGTCACCGGGGCAGCGCCGCCGATGACGCCGCCTGGCGCAGAGTTCTCGAATACTTCTCATCCGCCACACAGATCGGCCTCACCGCCACACCGAAGGAAACCAAGGACGTTTCCAACATCGAATACTTCGGCGACCCGATCTACACCTACTCGCTGCGGCAGGGCATCTCCGACGGCTTCCTCGCCCCCTACAAAGTTGTCCGCATCGGGTTCGACAAGGATCTGGACGGCTGGCGGCCCGAAGCCGGACAGACCGACAAATACGGCCGGCTCATCGAGGACCGCGAGTACAACGACCGCGACTTCGATTGGAACCTTATTCTCGAAAAGCGCACCGAACTCGTCGCCGCCAAAGTCACCGAATTCCTCAAGGCTACCGACCGCTTCGCCAAGACCATCATCTTCTGCGAGAACATCGATCACGCCGAACGCATGCGGCAGGCCATGGTGAATGCCAACCCCGACCTCGCCGCCGCCAACAACAAATACGTCATGCGCATCACCGGCGACAACGACGAGGGCAAGGCCCAGCTCGACAACTTTATCGACCCTGAATCGACCTATCCGGTCATTGTCACGACCTCCCGCCTCATGAGCACGGGCGTTGATGCCCAGACCTGCCACCTCATCGTCCTCGACCGCCGCATCAATTCCATGACCGAGTTCAAGCAGATCATCGGGCGCGGCACCCGCATCAATGAAGACTACAACAAGCTCTTCTTCACCATCATGGACTTCAAACGGGCGACCTCGCTCTTTGCGGACCCGGATTTCGATGGCGACCCGGTTCAGATTTACGAACCGGGTCCGGAGGAGCCGCCAATCCCGCCCGACGAGCCATCGGAAGACGGCCCCGATTTCCCGCTGGGCAACGACCCGTTCGATATACCGTTCGTCCAGGAAAACCCGAAAAAATTCTATGTCGACAACGTCGAAGTCCGCGTCGCCACCGAGCGCGTCCAATACCTCGACGAGAACGGCAAACTCATCACCGAATCTCTCAAGGATTACTCCCGCAAGGCTGTCCGGCAGTCGTATGCTTCCCTTAACGACTTCCTCACCGTCTGGAAAGACGCCGAGAAGAAACAGACGATTCTGGAGGAACTCGCCGCCAAAGGGGTCTTCCTGAACGAACTCGCCGAGCAGGTCGGCCGCGACTACGACGCCTTCGACCTCGTCTGCCATGTCGCCTTCGACCAACCGCCGCTCACGCGGAAGGAACGGGCCGAGAAGGTGAAAAAGCGCAACGTCTTCGGCAAGTATGGCGACAAAGCCCGGGCCGTTCTCGATTCCCTGCTCCAGAAATACGCAGACACCGGCATCCAGAGCGTCGAGTCCCTCGAAATCCTCAAAGTGGATCCGCTCCCGGTCTTCGGCACGCCGGTTGAGATCGTCAATCTTTTCGGCGGCAAGCCGGCCTACCTCGCCGCCATCCGTGAACTCGAAACCGCCCTTTACCAGAAAGCTTCCTAACCCATGCCCAACGTCTCCAACCTCGTCAAAACCATCCAGGACATCATGCGCAAGGACGCCGGCACCTACGGCGACGCCCAGCGCCTTGAACAACTTGGCTGGATGTTCTTCCTTAAAATCTTCGACGACCGCGAAAAAGAAATGCAGGTCATCCGCGACAACTACCGCTCGCCTCTGCCCAAGCACCTGCGCTGGTCCGCGTGGGCCACGGACGACGAAGGCATCACCGGTGACGCCCTGCTCGAATTCGTCAACAACACCCTCCTACCTAAGTTGAAAGCCCTCACCGTCGGCGGAGACAAGATCACCGGCCTCATCCGCTCCGCCTTCGAGGATGCCAACAACTACATGAAGAACGGCACGTTGATGCGGCAGGTCATCAACAAGATCAACGGCATCGACTTCAACGCCTCCGATGACCGCCACATGTTCGGCGACATCTATGAGAAGCTCCTGAAAGACCTTCAGTCCGCGGGAAATGCCGGCGAGTTCTACACCCCGCGCGCGGTCACCCAGTTCATCGTCGAGCAGGTCAATCCCCGCCTCGGCGAGACCATCCTCGACCCCGCCTGCGGCACCGGCGGCTTCCTCGTCTGCGCCATCGAGCATCTGCGCAAGCAGGCCAAGAC
>JAUYDS010000084.1 GCA_030691735.1 Candidatus Aminicenantota bacterium | reverse complement strand
CGAGCCTTCGCGGCGGAAGTGGACCCCCGGGCAAAGCCCGGGGCACTCACCCGCGATGTAAATACACGGCTGAGTGCGGCGGAAGCGGATCCCCAGACAAAGCCTGCCCTCATTCGCTTCGCGAATGAGGACTGCAAAGCCTGGGGCCCCTGCCGCCGCCCCGGCCGCCGTCGATGGGCCGCTGTCCTTCACCCCGCAAGCGAACGAGGTGGCGGAGGTCATCGAAGTGCCTCTCGACCATCTCCTGGACCCCGCGACCGTCCACGAGGAGACCCGGACGATCCGCGGCGAGACGGTCAACGTGCCTTTTTACGCCCATGGAAGCCACAAGATCTGGGGCGCGACGGCCATGGTCCTGGCCGAATTCCTGGACGTGGTTCGATCGATATGAGAGCATGCCTCTGTCGGTCGATGACATGATGCGCACCATCCATAAAAGAAACCGAGGAATCACGGGATCCCTCATCTTGGGGCTCGTGACGATCCTCGCCCTCGCGATCTCGCCCGGGCGCGCCTCCGAAACCGGGACCCTCAAGGGCCGCCTTCTCGACGCTGTTTCAAAGAAGCCGATCTCCAAGGCAAAAATCGTCCTGGAAGGCACGTCGCTGTCCGCGGTCACGGATGACGCGGGCGACTATCTGATCCCCGGCATCCCCGCCGGGACATATCCCCTGACCTTCTCGGCGCGGGGATTCAAATCCTATAAAATACCGGAACGGCTGGTCCTGGCCGGCCAGGTCACGGTCCAAGACGTCGAGATGATCGGGACGCCGTACGACGCCGAAGAGACGGTCGGCGTCGAAGCCGACTATTTTAAAAAGAAAGCGGAAGAGCCGCTGAGCCAGTTCCACCTGGGCCGCACCGAGATCAACCGGATGGCGGGATCGATCGAGGACATCAGCCGCGTTCTCAACATGTTCCCGAGCGTCTCCCGCGTCAATGAGCTGTTCAACGACCTCATCGTCCGGGGAGGCAGCCCCTACGAAAACGGATTCTATGTCGACGGCATCCCCGTCTCCAACATCAATTATTTCCAGAGGGAGGGCGGGAGCGGCGGAGCCCTCGGCATCCTCAACACCGACCTCATCGAAAACGTCGATTTTTCGTCGGGTGGATTCTCCGCCATTTACGGGGACCGGATGTCGTCCATCGTCGACATCAAATTCCGGCAGGGCAAAACCGACCGGGTGGCGGCCCGGGCGGACCTGAACATCTCCGGATTCGGGCTGAGCGTCGAAGGACCTCTCCCAGGAGGGAAAGGATCCTGGATCCTCTCGGGGAAAAGAAGTTATTACGATATCCTGGCCAAAGTCTTCGACATCGGAGTCGTTCCCAACCTGGGCAATATCCATGCCAAGGTCGATTTCCGGTTGACGCCCCGGGACAGGATCACCGTCCTCGACATTTTCGGGACCTGCCGCCTGGCCTACGGGATCGATATCGCCATCGAGAAGGACATGAATTACGCCCTGAACGCCCGGACGAGCCAGAACACCCTGGGGATCGTCTGGCAGCATCTCTGGGGGGATCTGGGTTACTCGGAGACGTCGGTGTCCGGATCTTATGTCGAGGACCTTGATACGCTCGATGACCCCTTCCTCGGCCGGAGCTACTTGGGGCGGGATGAGGACGAGCTCACCTTCACCTTGAGAAACGTCAATGTCATTCGCTTCGACGCCCGCAATAAGATCGAGTTCGGCTTCGAAGCCCGCGCCGTCCGGGCTTCGTTCAACAATTACTATTCCAGCTATGTCGACAAGTGGGGATTGGAATTCCCCGGGCTTCAGATCAACGGCCGGTTCAGAGAAAGCTTGTCGGGCGCCTTTGCCAGCCATCGGATCAGCTTTTCGGAAAATCTGTCCCTCGTGGTCGGCTTGCGAGGGGATTATTTCACGTTCAACCGGACCGTTCTGGTCTCGCCCCGGGCGTCTTTCACCTGGAATGTGAGCCGGCGGCTGACATTGAACTTCGGCGGGGGGGTGTTTCGACAAACATTGTATCCCCTTCTTCTGGTCCGCAATCCGCAAAGCGCTTCTCTCAAAGATCCTCTGGCCATTCACCTGATCGCCGGAGCGGACATCCGGCTGAGCGACAGCGCGAAGATGACGCTGGAGTTTTACGTCAAGGAATATCGGAACCTGCCCCAAACCCCCGACGATCCCACGCTGTTCATCCTCGACAACAACGTGGCCATGACCGGATATTTTCAATACCAACGTTTGGCCGACGGAGGCCGGGCGACCTCCCGCGGCGTGGAACTGTTCCTCCAAAAAAAGTTCGGTGATCGGCTGAGCGCCGTCGTCAGCGCCTCCCTTTTCCGGGCCCGGTTCCGTGATTTCAACGGGGTGTGGAGGGACCGTCTTTACGACAACCGGGTCCTGCTGACCCTCATCGGCCGCTACCGGCCGGATGAGCGCTGGGATGTCAACATTCGCTGGAATTTTGCCGGGGGGATCCCGTACACGCCGTTCGATATCGAGAAGTCGATGGCGTCGAATATCGGGATCCTCGACCGGTCAAAGTACTTCGCCGCGCGCTATCCGGACTATCATTCACTATTCGTCAGGGTGGATCGGCGTTTCGTCTTCAGGAAGGCGGTCCTGTCCGTATACCTGAGCTTGATCAACGCCTACAACCACGAGAATATCGCCCGCTATTATTGGAACCGGACGGACAAGAC
>JAUYDS010000027.1 GCA_030691735.1 Candidatus Aminicenantota bacterium | reverse complement strand
GGGCAGTTGGGGGGATTAATATGATCCCCCCTTTCCTAAAGGGGGGTGAGGGGGGATTATAACCGCCGCCTTCGCTTGCCCCCATTCCAGAATCTTTTTATAATGGCTTCTAAAGCGCTCGACAAGGAGACATCATGCCCGAGTCATGGAAAAGCATGTTCGGTTACAAAGGCGCGTGGGCCCGCATCGATCTGACGGACCGCAAGGTCAGGGTCGAGGCCGCCGACCCTGCCATCTACCGCGATTACATCGGCGGGCGAGGCGTCCAAGCCCGGCTCATCCACGAGCATCTGCGAAAGACCGGCCCGCTCAAGGACCCTCTCTCGCCCTGGAACCGGATCGTCGTCGGCAGCGCCGCGCTGAACGACACGGCCGTGCCGACGGCCGGGCGCGGCTCCTGTTCGTTCATCAGCCCGATGACCCGCTCTCCCCGCCCGGTCTCCTGGGTTCAGTCCCATCAGCCCGTCTTCGGCCTGATCACCCACTCGAGCGCCGGCGGGCTTTTCCCGAACATGCTGAAACGGGCGGGACTCGACCATCTGATCATCGACGGGCGCGCGGCCAAGCCCGTACGCATCCTGGCCGCCGACGGCAAGGTCGAAATTCTCGACGCCGAAGAGGAATTGTTCGAGACCGTGAACGGCAAGAAGATCGTCCGGACCGCCTCGGCCATCACCGACCATCTGACGCGGAAATATCCCGGGTCCTCGACGATGTGCCTGGGCCCGGCCGGCTGGAACCAGGTCGCCTTCGCCTGCCTCACGGGTGATCATCATCGCAACTTCGGCCGCGGCGGGGCCGGCGCGGTCTTCGGCTCGAAGAACCTCGTCGCGATCACCGCTTTCGGCCGCGAGGCGACGACCTATTTCAAAGCCGAGGAGTTCGCCAAGCTGGCCAAGGAGATCGACGCCCAGGTCAAAGCCCACGTCGGCGATCCCAAATGGACGGCCTCGTTCCGGCCGACGACCGGCACGACCTGGTGGCTCGACCGCGCCTTCAACGGCAGATATCTGGGCAAGCAAGGCGGCTATTTACCCTGGCACAATTTCGACGAGGGCTGGTTCCCGCCCGAGGACCAGACCAAGGTCGGCACGGACGCCTTCCTCGCGATCTCCGGGAAACACAACGTCTGCAATCGCTGCCGCCATATCATGTGCACGCGGTCGGCCAAGGTCGGGAGCGGTCCCTACGCGGGGGACGGCGTGCGGCCCGAGTTCGAGACCATCGCCCTCTGGATCAACTGCTGCATCATCGACCGCGAAGCGATCCTCCACATGAACTATCTCTGCAATGAGCTCGGCGTCGACACGATGACCCTGGGCAGCGTCATGGCCGGGGCCATGGACCTCGAGGAGAAGGGATTTCTGAAGAAATTCGGCGGAGCACCGAAGTTCGGCAGCGCCCCCGATATGATCCGGACGCTGAAGGCCATCGCCTATGAGTCCGACGAGTTGGGTCGTCTCCTAGGCCATCACTCCGACCACGTCATCGCCGAGGTCGGAGCCGCGAACGCGGGCGTCGATCTCATGGACATCTCCCGCTGCGTCACCACGGCCTTCGGCGGACTGGGCTACGCCGGAATCGAACCGAAAGTGTTCCCGGGGATGTACACGGCCTATGGGACCTCGAACCGCGGCCGCGGCGACCACACCTACGCCTGGACCATTCAGGCCGAGGAGGGCGGGCTCGAAGGCGCTGGGAATCTGGCCGCCTATGTCGGCGGCGGGCAGGTCGGCAAAGCCCTGGTCGATTCCAAAGGCCTCTGCGACTTCTTCACCGAGGACAATACCTCGGAGCTCTTCCTCTCGCTCTATCACGCCCTGACCGGGTTCGAATACACGCCCGACTCCATGAAGAAATGCGGCCGGAGGATCTACAATCTCGAACGGCACATCAACAACGGGCAGGGACGGACGCGGGCCTACGACGCCTATGTCCCGCCCAAGCTGACCGTGCCGATGACGGGCGGGGCGCACAAAGGCCGGGCCGTCGACACGAAATACTACGGCGAGATCCTCGACGCGTACTACGCGCACCAAGGCTGGACGAAGGACGGCGTCGTCCCCGAGGCGAAGCTTAAGGACCTCGGCATTTAATCCAAAGTCAAGGGACGAGCCTTCGGCTCGCCACTCGCCCGTAGCTTATATCCACGGGCGAGTACGGCGGAAGTGGACCCCCGGGTAAAGCCCGGGGCCCCGGCCGCCGGGGAGCGGCCGGCCTCTTCGATTCCGTGTTATGATCGAGCAGAGGTGATCCTGTAGATCCCTCGAGCTGGCTCAGCTCTAAGCGCGGCCCTTCCAGAGCGCCTCGAAAAGACGGCTGACATGGTTTCTCCGGCGGACGGAGCGGATCCGCCGAATGATTTTTCGTGCTTCGCTGGCCTTGAACCCCGCGGGAATCTCGAGTTCAGGAAGGGCCCGGAAGAGACGCGTCCGCGTAGGGCTCAAATAAAGAAAATCGATCAGCGCTTTTTCAGGCGTAGCGATTTTTCCGGAGCCCTTTCCTGTCGGTTGATGTCCGAAGAACAACGAAGGGTCGATATGGTGAATGGACACCGTCCCCAATGGGGTCCTATGCTTTTTTGTCCGGGCCAGGGAAACGGCATAGAGGACGGAAGGGATTTGGGAGATCATTCCGTGATGATAGAGGGCCGATTGAAGAGAGACATAGCTCGAGTAGGGCGCTGTGAGGTATTCAGGCAGGGCAAAGGGATCTATCAATTCTTTGAATCCCCATCGCCCCCGGCCGAGCTTCGTCACATGGCCGGAAGCGGCCAGCCGCGCCAGCAGCTTGCTGGCGTGTGCGCTTCCGAGGCCCAGATAGGCCGCGGCATCCGACGTTTGAAACATGGGGACGCCCATTTTCAAGAGCCGCGCATGGACGTCGATGAGTCTCATGACGGTCCGTCCCCAAGCGCCTCGATGATACGCAATCT
>JAUYDS010000143.1 GCA_030691735.1 Candidatus Aminicenantota bacterium | reverse complement strand
CGGAAATCATGGACCTGTCCAGTATCGTATTGGGGCGAAGCGAGGATGTCAATTGCCGCCGTAAAAAAACGTCTTTTCCCGAGCGCAGGTTGGTGTATAATCGTAAAATCTTGCGGAGAGGAGGCTTCCATTGAAACGTCTGTTCTCTCTTCTTATGGCCTTAGCCCTCATCGCCCCGGTTTTCGCCCATCCGATGCCGCAACAAGCGGAACCACCGGCTAAAGCCCAAGCGCCCGCGGCCAAGCAGGAACCTCCGGCCAAACCGGACCAGGCCGAACCCAAACCTTACGACAAAGTGGTCACTGCCGATTTCAAGACCCAGACCGGCGTCTTTAAAGCCCACACGCTCAAAGGCAAGTTCCTTCTCGAGATCCCCCCGGCCGAGCTGGGCAAGGATTTCCTCCTTGTCGTCCAGATCAAGAAGAGCCCGAGCGCTTCGAGCTATCCGGGCCAGGGCGTGGAAGACCTGGTCGTCCGCTGGGAGTTGCGGGAGAACAAAGTCCTCCTCCGGGCCGTCTCCTTCGCCAACATCGCCGATCCCAGCGACCCGATCAAGACGGCCGTCGAGGCGATGAACACGGCCACGATCATGGCCGCCTTCAACGTCGAAGCCCTGGCCGCCGACGGCGCTCCGGTCATCGACGCGACCAAGTTCTTCACCAGCGACGTGAACGAGATCCCGGTGAGGAAAGTCCTTCAAGCGCAGAACTTGGACGCGAACCGCAGCTTCTTGGACAAAGTCAAAGTCTACCCGCTCAACCTGAACGTCGAGGCGACCCAGACCTTCAATCCCAAGCCGGCCACCCCGCCGGCCGGTTTCCCGCCCCAGATGATCGACCTCCTGCCCTCTCCTCCCAGCCCGACCGCCGTCGTCCATTACTCCTTCGTCAAGCTTCCCGATAAACCGATGATGGGCCGGCTCGTCGACACTCGGGTGGGATATTTCACCCACAGCCATACCGACTACAGCCTCCCCAACCACGAGACGAAGCGTCGCAACTTCATCGCCCGCTGGCACCTGGAAAAGAAGAATCCCGGCGCGGCCAAGAGCGAGGCGGTGAAGCCCATCGTCTTCTATGTCGACCCGGCCACGCCCAAGAAGTGGGTGTCCTATATCATCAAGGGCGTCGAGGCCTGGCAGCCCGCCTTCGAGGAGGCCGGCTTCATCAAGGGGATCCAGGCCAAGATCGCGCCGACGGCACAAGAGGATCCCGACTGGTCGGCCGACGACGCCCGCTATTCCGTCATCCGCTGGGTTCCCTCGACCACGGCCAACGCCATGGGCCCGCACGTCTCCGACCCGCGGAGCGGCGAGATCCTCGAAGCCGACGTCGAGATCTACCACAACGTCCAGCAGCTCGCCCGCGACTGGTATTGGACGCAGTCGGGTCCCCTCGATCCGCGCTGTAAAACCCTCCCCCTCTCCGACGAGGTCATGGGCGACATCCTTCTCTATATCGTGACCCACGAGGTCGGCCACTCGCTCGGCCTGCCCCACAACTTCAAAGCGAGCGCCACCTATCCCATCGACAAGATCCGGGACAAGGCCTGGGTCAAGAAGAACAGCCATGTCCCGACCCTCATGGACTACGCCCGCTTCAACTACGTCGCCCAGCCCGAGGACGGCATCGATCCCAAGGACCTGATCCCCAAGATCGGCCCATACGACCTGTTCTGCATCAAGTGGGGCTACACGCCGATCCCCGCGGCCAAGACGCCCGATCAGGAAAAAGCGACCTTGAACGAATGGTGCAAAGTCCAGGAAACCACGCCGTGGCTGCGGTTCAGCACCGCCGGCACGCGCGGGACCGATCCCGGCGAAGAGACCGAAGCCGTGGGCGACATCGACGCGGTGAAGGCCTCGACCCTTGGGTACAAGAACCTGAAACGGGTCATGGACATGCTGGCCAAGGCCGTCCTCAAGCCCGGCGAGGACTTTACCGACCTGGAACATATGTTCCAAGCCATTTGGGACCAGGCCCGGCTCGAAGGGGGGCACGTGGCCAACATCATCGGCGGCTTCGACAGCGAGCCGAAGGTCGGATTGGCCCAGGGCGTGCGTTTCACGCCGTTCTCGAAAGCGCGCCAACAGGAGGCCGTCGCTTTTCTGAACGAGAACGTCTTCAAGACGCCGGCCTGGCTCCTCCCGTCCGAGATTCTGCGCAAGGTCGAGCCCACGAGCGGCCAGACCAGGGTCCTGGCCCTGCAGCAGGGAGCCCTGAACAGCGCCTTGAGCGCGGTCCGCATGACGCGTCTGCAGGAGCACGAGGCCATTCTCGGCGATCAGGCCTACACCATCGCCCAGCTCCTGGCCGACGTCCGAAGCGGCGTGTTCGCCGAGCTCGCCGCCGAAGCAGGGATCAAAGTCGATCCCTACCGCCGCAACTTACAGCGGGCTTATGTCGAACTCTTCGGCGGCCGCTTAGCGGCGGCTCCCGCGGCGACGGCCGCGACCGCGATGAAAGACGACAGCCGCGGAGCGATCCGGGCGGAACTTAAGACTCTGCGCGACATCCTCGGATCGAAGGGGCCGGCGGCGGGCGATACGGTGACCAAGAATCACCTGTTCGATCTGATCGATCAGATCGCCCTGATCCTGGAGCCGAAGAAATAGTCGAGGGAAGGAGCGTCATCCATGGAAGAAAAGAGATCCGCCCCGTTTGTTCCGGCCGAGATCGGCGTCCGGGAATTCACCCCGCGCGCCGTCCTGCTCGGCGTGGTCATGGCCGCCTTCATGGGAGCGGCCAACGCCTACCTGGGGCTCAAGGCCGGCATGACGATCGCCGCCACTTATACCACCGCCGTCGTCGGCATGGCCGTGATCAAAGCGCTTGGCGGGACGATCCTCGAGGAGAACTGCGCCCGCACGGTGGGTTCGATCGGAGGGAACATCGCCTCGGGGGCAATTTTCACTCTGCCCGCCTTTTTCATCGCCGGCCTGTGGCTGCCGTTCTACGAGTTCAAGCACTACCTGATCGCGACGGCCATCCTGGTCCTGGGCGGCATCCTGGGGATCATGTTCGTCACCATCACCCGGCGCGTTCTCATCGCCGACAAGGACCTCCCCTTCCCCGAATCGATCGCGGCCGCTGAAATTCACAAGGCCGGCCAAAAAGGCGCGTCCGGGACCGGCCATCTTCTAGCCGGAATGGGACTGGGCGCGCTCTTCACCGCGCTGACCGAGTTCAAAGTCGTCGCCTTGAAATGGCAGCAGGTCCTGTCCGTCGGCAAGGGGTCGCTCCTCCTCCGCGGCCCGGAGACGAGCCCCGCCTTCCTCGGCGTAGGCTATATCATCGGCCCGAAGCTGGCCGCCATCAATTTCAGCGGCGGGATCCTGGCCTGGGGTCTGCTGGCCCCCGCCCTCGCCTTTTTCCTGAACTACAAGGACCTGGCCGGCGTGGCCGACTGGGCTGCCGAGATCACTCTGGTTTGGCGCAATTACGTCCGCTACATCGCCATCGGCGGCATGTTGGTCGGCGCCTTCTACACCCTGTTCAAGATGCGGAAGAGCCTGACTCAGGGCATTTCCCGTTCGCTGTCGACGATCACCCACCGGACGGGCGCCGCTGTCGCCCTCCCCGCGCGGACGGACCGCGACATCGACATCAAATGGGCCCTGGCCGCCGCGGGAGCCGTCGCCGTTCTCGTCTTCGCCATCTTCAACGGTTTCTCCCAGAATGTCCCCGCCTCCTTGGTCGCCGTCCTGCTCATGATCATCCTTGGCTTCGTCTTCGCCGCCGTGTCCGGCTACCTGGTCGGCGTCATCGGCGTCAGCAGCAACCCGACGAGCGGCCTGACCGTCTCGGTGCTGATCATCGTCGCCTTCGTCATGGTCCTTATGGGCCTGAAGGGCGGGAGCGGCATCTCGGCCGTCCTCATCGTGGCCGCCTTCACCTGCGTCTCGGTCTCGGTGGCCGGGGAGATGATGCAGGACCTCAAAGCCGGGCACATCCTGGGATGCACTCCCTGGCGGATGCAGCTCGGCGACATCTTCGGTGTCACCGCCGGCGCCCTGGTCATGTTTTTCGTCCTGACCGTCCTTCATCTGGGCAACATCAAACAGGTGGTAGCCGTGAAGTTCGACGAGCTCCAGGCGGCCGGCGTCACGGAAGTGGCCTATGACGGCCGTCATCAGGCGATCCCGGCCGGGACGTACAGCCTGGTCGAGATCAAGGCCATGATCCCCGAGAAACAGAACGAGATCCTGAAGGCCAACGGCGGTTTCGGCGGAGAGAAGATCGCCGCCCCGCAGGCCAGCCTGATGGCGGTCGTGGCCAAAGGGATTTTCGAGCGCAAGACGGAATGGATCCTGATCCTGGCCGGCATGTTCATGGGCTTGGCCTTCATCCTGATGCAGGTCCGCAGCCCGATGCTGATCGCCGTGGGCATGTACCTCCCTATCGACACCTCGTTCGCCATATTCCTGGGAGGGGCCTTCAAGGCGCTCCTGGAAAAGCGGATGGAGGCGAAAAAGATCGAAGGGGAAAACAAGGACCGGGCGATCAACACGGGGACCCTGCTGTCCTCCGGTCTGATCGCCGGGGAAGCCCTCATCGGGATCCTTTTCGCCGCGCTGGCCTTCGCTGAGGTCGAGATCTTTCAGGTCTTCAAGAATCCCTCATACCTGCCCGGCCTGGTCGGCCTGGCGATCCTCGGTTCGTTCCTGGTCGTCCGGGCCCTGAGCGCGGCCGGCCGCAAAGCGACATAGATCGAATCAAATCGGGGGACAACATGCGTCGTCCCCCTTTTAAATAATTCTCAGACACATACCGAATTCCGGAGAATTCGGTATGTGTCTGAGAATTAAATGATCAGGCCGTCGAAGAGGCGGATGATCCTCTGCGAGCGAGCCGAGACGTGGTCGTTATGGGTGACCATGACGATGGTCCGGCCCTCCTTCCACAACATGGTCAGGACGTCCATGATCTCCTCGCCGCTCTTCGAGTCGAGATTTCCCGTCGGTTCGTCGGCGAGGAGAATGGGCGGGTCGTTGGCCAGAGCCCGGGCCAGAGCGATCCTCTGCTGTTGTCCCCCGGAGAGCTCCGACGGGCGGTGGGCGCGCCAGTCATAGAGCCCGACGGCGTTCAGAAGCTCGGTGACCCGTTCTTTGCGCTTCCTCGCGCTCTTCCCGTCGAAGAGCAGGGGAAGCTCGACATTTTCCCAAGCGGTCGCGTACGGCAGAAGGTTGAAGTTCTGGAAGACGAAGCCGATCTTGCGGTTGCGCACGGCCGCCAGCTGGTCGAAGGACAGCCCGGCCACCTTGTCGCCGTCGAGCACATACTCCCCCGACGTCGGGGTGTCCAGGCAGCCGATGATGTTCATCAGCGTCGATTTCCCCGATCCCGAAGGCCCCATGATGGAGATGAACTCGCCCTTCCCGATCTTCAGCGAAACGCCCCGGAGCGCCTCCAGGGACTGACTGCCCATCCGGTAGATCTTCTTGATGCCTTGGAGTTCGATCATGATGAACCTCTATTCATAGCGGAGCGACTCGATCGGATTCAACCGGGAGGCGCGCCAAGCCGGAAAGATCCCCGAAAGGAAGACGAGCGCTCCCAGGATGATCATGTAAGCGATGAAGATCTGCAGCGAGAACACCGGCCGCAGGAGGTACGCCTCGATCCCGAACGAGTCATAATTGATCGGGGCGAGCCGGATGAGGTGGACGATGTTGAAGGCGGTGATGAACCCCCAGAACGTTCCCTTGGCGAAGACGAACATCGTCTCCAGGATGAACTGCTGGACGATGACCCGCCGCCGCGCCCCGATCGCCAGCTTAATGCCGATCTCCTTGGTCCGTTCCTTGGCTACGGCGTACATCAGGTTGGTCACGCCGACGGCCCCGATGAGCAGAGTCAGCACGCCGATGATGCCGAGAAAAATTTCGATCCCCTTGAAGACGGCCAACCCTTCTTTGTTGTTTTCGATCGTATTCCAGAAGCCGAGGGCATAGCGATCAGCGGGATCGAAACGGTCTTTCCGGCCGAGGAGCGCTCGAACCCGATCCTCGATCAGCCTCGACTGGCCGGCTTCACGGGGCTGGATGTGGATGCGGTCCAGGCGCCGGCGGTTGTCGATCTGGCGATAGGCATGGAAGGAAAGATAGATCTGGTCGGCGTCCGGCCCTTGATACATCGAATCCTGGATCTTTTTCTTCAACACCCCTATCACGGTGAAGGGAATGCGGTTGATGACGATTTGATTCCCGACGGGATCGGCGGCTGCGAACAGGTCCGAGGCGACCTTCCAGCCGAGGAAGGCGACTTTCCTCCCCTCGGCGACATCGTCGGCGTTGAGGAAGCGGCCGCCCATCTGAGGAACTTGTGTCCTCATAACGGCGAATTCAGCGGTTGTTCCATGGACCGTGCGGTTGATCTCCTTGCCCTTGGCCGACACCTGGAAATAGCCGTACGATTCCGGGGCGATGCGGAGGATCTCCGGGATCCTGTCCTTGAGGTAGTCAATGTCCTCCGGGTAAAGAAAGTTCGGGCGCCCTTTGGGCAGGCCCTCGAATTCGAGGGATGTCTGGCCGCCGGAGACCATGATCAGCGTCTCGCCCAGCCCGCTGAAAGCGACCTGGAACTGAATGGACATGCCCTGACCGAAGGCCATGAGAAGGAGAGTCGACAGCGTCCCCCAAAAGAGGGCGAAGGTGATGAGCGCGCCTTTCTTCCGGCGTTTGCGGTATTCGCTCCAGAAAAACCGGGGCAGGGTCAGGTTCATGTCATGACCTCGGCCTATTTCCTCAGCGCGGCGATGGGGTCGGTCGAAGCGGCCGTCCGGGCGGGGATGATTCCGGCCACGACGCCGATCACGAGCAGAATGAGAACGGTCGAAACGATGACCAGCGGGTTCAAGACGGGAACCCCGACGAAATCACTGAAACTCCCCGCGGGGACGGCTTTGGCCGCTTGGAGAACTCCCGCCGAAAGACCAAACCCGATCAGCCCGCCCAAGAGCATGATCATGAGCGACTCGCTGAAGAACTGCCAGAGGATCGTCCGCCGGCGGGCGCCTACGGCCAGCTTGATCCCGATCTCGCGCGTCCGCTCATCGACGACCACGCGCATGATGGAGGCGACGCCCACACCGCCGACAAGAAGAGTGAACGAGCCGATGACCCCCAGAAAGACGGTGAAGGCCATAAAAAAGGTCGTGAACTGCTTCTCGAAATCCATGATGTCCCAAGTGGAGATGGCATCCGGGTCGGCGGGATTGAAGCCGATCAGCTTGGCCAGGTGTTTCTTGACGTCCTCGGTGACCGCCTTGCTTCGGCCGAGGTCGAGCGGGCGGAAGATGAAGTTCGAGACGTACTTATATCCGTAAAGCGCGGCGAACGTCGTCCAGGGGATGAAGGCGCACAGTTCGTCGCGCTGGCCGTTGTAGTTGGAGCTCTGGAGCTTCTTGCGCATCACCCCGACGACGGTGAAAGGGACCTTGTCGATGAAGATCGTCTCACCCACGACATCGCGCCTGTCAAAGAGGTCCTGGGCCAGGATGTCGCCGATCATGCAGACCCGCTTGCGGCCGGCCATGTCTTCAGGATTGATGAACCGGCCCGTCTCGGCAATGGTGTTGCGCATCCGCTCGAAGCCGGGATTGACGCCCCGGACCGTGTTCCGGAACTCCTTCCGGCCGTAACTGATGAGGCGGCTGCCGACGAATTCGGGGCTGATCACTTCGATGCCTGGGACCTTGTCCGGAATCGCTTCGACCGTTTCCGGAGTGACGCGGACGGGCTTGCCCTTGAGCAATCCCTGCCAAGGCAGGGTCGTGGTCGAAGGAAACCCGAGGACGATCCCCTCCCCCATTCCGTGAAACCTTTTGATCTGGGCCTTCCCCACCGAATCGCCGAAGGCGATGAGCAGGACGACGGAGAACGTCCCCCAGACGACGCCGGAAAGAGTCAGGGTGGTCCGGAGCGGCTGGCGGATGAGGTCCCGGACCAGATTGCGGAAAAAGATGCCGATCATGGGAGGGGTTTATTTGATCTCGCGGGGAGGCCGCTCGACGATCTTGTCGCCTTCCTTGACCCCGGACAGGATCTCGATGTTCAGCCCGTCGGACAGGCCCGTTTGGATCTCGATCTTCTTGGTCTTTTCGGCCTCACCGCCCGCGTTCTCGGGGATTTCGACGAAGCGCTTGCCGTTCTCGAAGATGACCAGCCGCTCGGGGAGTATGAGGACCTGCTTGCGCTCGCGGATGCGGATGCTGGCCGTGGCCGAAAAACCGGCCCTCAACGTCATCCCGCTGGTATTGTTGAGCGAGATCTCGATGTCGAAGAGGGTGGCGTTCCCTTCTTTCTTGGCCTTTGGGTAGATCCGGGTGACCCGTCCGGCGATCTTCGTCTCGGGCAGGGCCCCGATCTGGATCTCGACGTCCATGCCGGTGACGAGCTTGCCCACGTCGATCTCGTCCACGGTCCCTTTGAAGCGGAGGCTGTCCATGTCGGCCAGGGAACAGAGTTCGGTCCCGGGCTGATAGTTGGTCAGCGGCACGACGGGGTCTCCCTGGAACACGTTCTGCGACAGGATGATGCCGGTGGCCGGGGCCTTGATGATGGAGTTGATCTCCACGTTGGATATGCTGATCCGGCCCTTCTCCAGGAGCTCGAGCCGATCCGCGGCGATCTTGTAGCGGAGGTTCGCCTCTTGAAAGGTGCTTTCGACAGCTTCCATGTCGGACTGGGAAATCAGGGACTTCTTGAACATCTCCATCTGCCGCTCCCAGTCGGCCTTCAGCTTTTTCATGGTCACTTCGGCCAATTCCATGCTCCGGCGGGCCTCGACGTATTCGAGCGGCGTGGGGTTGGGGGAGATTTTGAAGAGGGGCGCGCCCGCCTTCACCGCGTCGCCCACCTTGAAGAGCACCTCGGAGACGATCCCCGGGATGGTCGATTTGACCTTGGTCTCCCGCTCGGGCTCGATGGTCCCGACGGCCAAGGCTTTTTCCTGGATGTCGCCCCGGGTGACAGCGACGAGCTTCGTCGCCTCCTTTTTCTTGCCGCAGGCGAGGAGGAAATAGAAGAAGATCAGGATGAACAGGGCGGCGAAGCCGCGCAGAACCCATTTTTTCATGGCATACCTCGACTCATTCGATCCTACCGATATAGACGAAATTGCGGAGAAAAGGTTCGGAAATATTTTGAGACCCGCGGGACGTCCCGAAAGCCGGCTATTCGAGATATACGTCCTTGCGGTGTTTGATTTTATATATGAATATTCGTTTAGCCACGTCGTCGATTCGATATAAAACGCGGTAATCGCCAGCGCGTATGCGATAGCCTTCCTCTGCCGTCAACTTGAGGCATCCGTGGGGACGCGGCTCATCTGTTAACGCACGGATCTTATTGATAATCTGACGGAAGATTCGGACTTCGAGTCCATCCAGGTCTTTCTGAGCCGGAGGGAGAAGGAAGACTTCAACCACGGCGCTTCTTCAGATATTCTTCTAGGGAAACAGCTTGAAGCTCGAGGTCGTGGAAATTTTTCATATCGAGAATGTCCTCTTTCAGCTCTTCGCGGACCATCTGCTCAACGACCGCTTTCTCGACAAAAAAACCGTATTTTACCCCTCGCTCCCGGCAAAAGCTCTTAACCCGCTCGGCAACGGCAGAATCCATCTTGAAGGCAAACATGGTCTTTTGGTCTTTCATCTCATTTCCAATATAGAATATTTATTTAGAAAAAGCAAGATAAAGTTTAATATAGTTATATTCAGCAACTCTTTTTCATTATTCCTTGACACAATCGGGTTGTGATATACTTCTTCAGGACGATCTTTTTGGGAGATCGATCGGGGAAACTGGTGAAAACAGACAAACGGATTTCACAAGGAGGCGGACATGTCTGACATTCCCGTCGGCAAAGTGATTCATTACTTCGACCGCATCGGCGTCGCCGTGCTGGAACTGACCGAGACGATCCGGATTGGCGATACCCTCCACTTCCACGGCCATTCTACCGATTTCAAGCAAGCGGTGGATTCTCTGCAGCTCGAGCACAAGAACGTGACCGAGGCCAACCCGGGCCAGGATGTGGCTTTGAAGGTGGCCCAGAAAGTCCACCCGCATGACGCGGTGCTCAAGGTTACGGGGGAAGGATAAGAATTTTCCCGGCCGGGCGATCGCATCTTTGAATTTCGGCGCCGGATCTTGGGCAATATCTCCTTGTTTCATTACTTTATGACTTGACTTTTGCATTACTTCATTCTATATTTTTAAAAAGAGGTGGATATCGTGCTGTGCAAAAGAACCTATAAAAACCAGATCACTCTGCCCAAGAAAGTGATGGAACAATTCGACGATTATGAGTATTTCGAGGTCAAGACCGCTGAGGGGAAGATCATCCTCGAACCCGTAAAGATCACGCCCAAAGGCGAAACCGCCCTGGAAAAAGTCCGGCAGAAGGTCGCCGCCCTCGGCCTGACCTCCAAAGACATCGAGGACGCCGTCGCTTGGGCCCGGAAAAAGTGAACTCCTCTTCGACTTATACTCTTGTACTCGACACCAGCGTTTTCGTTTCGGCCGTCCTGTTTCGCGGCCCGACGAGCCGCATCGTCAGTCTCTGGCAGACCGGTCGAATTTCCCTGTTGATGTCCGCGGAGGTCCTCAAGGAATACGCCAGGGTCCTCGCCTACCCCAAATTCAAACTGAGTCCGGAGGAGATGCAGGCTATCATCGAGCAGGAATTGCTGCCGTATATCAAACCGGTCAAGGTCAAAAATATCGTTTCCGTCATTTCCCAAGATCCTTCGGACGATAAATTCCTGGCCCTGGCAGCGGCAGGCAAAGCCGACTACATCCTCAGCGGTGACAGGCATCTCTTGAACCTGGGATCGTACTCGGGCGCCCGCATCCTTACTCCCGACGAATTTCTTGCACAATTCGATCAAATCGAAAAAGCGAAATCGACGAAGAAAGGCGGCCTCTTCCTGAAAAAAAGCCGTTCATCCAAATAAAAACGCACGTCTCTTTTCTGCGGGCTATCAATGTCGGAGGGCACGCGGTCGTCTCTATGAGCGACTGGCCGACGGTGACCAAGATCTACAAGCTGTTAGCCCAAAAATCAACAGACTGACAACGCCCTCCCCTAGAATTGACATCGGTCCGCCGGCGGCGATATAGTCAATTCACCAATAGCGATTTCAACTTCCATCTCAAGGAGGGAAGGCGATCAAATGAAAAGGAAAATTCCCGGCGGCTCGGCCGCTATAGTACTCGTTCTCATCTCGGCGATCACAGCGCTCGCGCTCGCCGCCCAGGGGCCGGTCGACCGGGCCGATTTGGCCATGGTCAATAAGATCCGGTTCGAGGGGCTCAAGCATTCGCAGGTGGGCAAGCTGGCCGCCTATCTCTCCGACGTCATCGGCCCGCGCCCGACGGGTTCGCCCGAGATCGACCGGGCCAACCGATGGACCGCGGCCAAGATGAAGGAGTGGGGACTGACCAACGTCGAACTCGAACCGTACGACAATTTCGGCGTCGGATGGGCTTTACGCTACGTTTCGGCCCACCTTCTCAAGCCCCATTACGCACCGCTCATCGCCATCTCGGTCGAATGGGGCTCGAGCACCAAGGGAAAGGTCGCCGGACGGCCCGTCTACGTGGACATCAAGTCCAAGGCCGATTTCGCTAAATATCAAGGGCGGCTGAAGGGCAAGATCGTCCTCTATCAGCCGCTCAAGCCTGTTCCGACGCAGTTCACGCCCGACGCTCGGCGCCACGACGACGAGAGCCTCAAACGCCTCGCCGAGACGCCCATCGCCGCCGCGATCCCCCCCGATCCCGACTACACTCGCTCTTTTCTCGACGATCTCGAGGACTTCTTCCGGGCCGAGGACGTCGGTGTCCTCGTCTCGTCGAGCGGCGCCCGCCTGCGGGAATATGGGACCGTATTGGCCGGAGGCGTCCGCCAGGCCCGCGATCCAAAACGCGCCCGGCCGCTCCCGGAGATCATCCTCGCCGCTGAGCATTACAACCGCGTCCATCGCATTATCGAGGAGTTCAAGGAACCGGCCGAGATGGAAGTCGAGGTCCGGACGGAGTTCTACGACAAGAACCAGCGCGGCTACAACGTCGTCGGCGAGATCCCCGGCACCGATAAGAAGGACGAGATCGTCATGCTCGGCGGCCACATCGACTCCTGGAGCCCGGGGACGGGGGCGGCCGACGACGCCGCGGGCTGCGCCGTCTCGCTCGAGGCCGTCCGGATCCTCCAAGCGCTCAAGGTCAAGCCCCGCCGCACCATCCGGGTCGTCCTGTGGAGCGCCGAGGAAAAAGGCTGGATCGGGTCGAAGACCTACGTCGAAAATCACTTCGGCGACGTGACGACAATGACCCTCAAACCCGAGCATGCCAAGGTGGCGGGATATTTCAATTACGACAACGGCTCGGGCCGGATCCGGGGCATCTACGCCCAGTCGAACTCCGCCGTCGTGCCCATCTTCACCGAATGGCTCAAGCCCTTCGCCGACCTAGGCGCCTCCCAAGTCGTGATGCGCGACACGGGCGGGTCGGACCACGGCGCCCTCGACTATATCGGGATCCCCGCTTTCCAGTTCATCCAGGACCCGCTCGATTACTCGACCCGGATCCATCACACCAACATGGATGTCTTCGACCACCTCATCGTCGAGGACCTGATGCAGTCGGCCGTGATCATGGCTTCGTTCATTTATCACGCCGCCATGAGGGAGGAGATACTGCCACGCAAGCCCCTCCCCTACCCGATGAAATATCCCGTCAGGAGATGAGCAGGAAATAATCCCCCCTCACCCCCCTTTAGAAAAGGGGGGTAGGAAGACGGAATTGTAATTATGATGACAGATAACTCAATCCCCAAATTATTCCTCCATTCCCCCCTTTTCTAAAGGGGGGTGAGGGGGGATTAGCTGAAGATTGAGTTGACTGTCACCGAAATTATAAGGAGGAAATTATGAGAAAACGAAAAACGCCCAAAATGTCGCTTCTCGGCGCCCTGATGATCGGTCTTGCCGTCCTCGGGTTGACCTTGATGGCGGCCGCCCAGGCCGCTTCGGCGCAAAAGACCGAGATCACGGCGAAAGCGCCCGAGCACGCCAAACAATACAAGCGGCTCCTCATCCGGAACGCGATGGTCATTTACGGAAACGCGGAGCCGCCCTTCGGACCGACGAGCATCTGCGTGGAAGACGGGCTGATCGCGCGCGTCGGAGGCGCGCCCCGCGGCTGGGTGCCCGACGCCGTGATCGACGCCACGGGCAAGTACGTAATGCCCGGCATTATTAACGGCCACATCCACCTCCAGGACGAACGCGGCGGCATCCCCCAGCCGTTCCAGTACGAGATGAAC
Source organism: Candidatus Aminicenantota bacterium (assembly GCA_030691735.1). Taxonomy (GTDB): domain Bacteria; phylum Acidobacteriota; class Aminicenantia; order Aminicenantales; family UBA4085; genus JAPKZI01. Next base: position 10,662 of record JAUYDS010000143.1, on the reverse strand, counting down.
CTCTACCTGGCGGCGGGCGCGACGACCATCCGAGACGTGGGGGCCGACTGGGCCAAGGCCAAAGAGTGGCGGGCCAAGAGCGCCGCCCACACCCTGATCGCGCCGCGGATCCTGCTCTACGAGCGCATTTGGGCGGCGAAGGGATCGCACACGCCGGCCCTCGTCCGCGAGGGCGTCCGCTACGCGAAAGAGCAGGGAGTCGACGGGCTCAAGCTCTCCGGAATGGACCGCGACCTGGCCGAGGCCGTGCTTGACGAAGCGAAGAAACAGGGGCTCCGGTCGGCCGTTCATATCGCCGTCGACGAGACGACGGCCAAGGACTGGGCCGAGCTGGGCGTGACCTCGATCGAGCACTTCTACGGCGTCGCGGACGCGGCCCTTGACGGCATCCAGAATTTTCCGCCCGAACACAACGCCTCGAACGAGATCCACCGCTTCGGCCGCGCCGGCGAGCTCTATATCCAGCCGAACCTCAACTGGAAGAAGCTCTCCGACGTGCTCGAGCTGATGATCAAGAACAACGTCTTCTGGTGCCCGACGCTGTCGATTTATGTCGCCAGCCGCGACGTCATCCGGGCCCAGAACCAGCCCTGGTTCAAGGAGTATCTCCACCCCACGCTCGAGGAGTATTTCCAGCCGGACATGCGAAACCATGGCTCCTATTTCCTGGGCTGGACCAACACCCAGGAGGTCCGCTGGAAGAAGAACTACCAGGTCTGGATGGACGCGCTCAAGGAGTTCGGGGTCAAGGGCGGGATCATCACCGTCGGCGACGACGCCGGATTCATTTATTCGATCTACGGGTTCGGCCACGTCCATGAGATGGAACTGCTCGAAGAGGCCGGCTTCCATCCCCTCGAGGTGATCAAGATGGCCACCGTGAACGGGGCGAAGCTCATCGGCATGGAGGACAAGCTCGGCCGCGTCCGGCAGGGTTTCATCGCCGACCTGCTCGTCGTCAACGGTAACCCGGTCGAGAACCTGCGCCTGCTGAATCCGGCCGGCACCGACGTCGTGACATACGACGGGAAGGTCGTGAACAATTACAGCGCCCTCGTCCCCGGCGACCCGAAAGTCAAAGCCGCTCGCGGCGGCGGCATCGAATGGACGATCAAAGACGGCATCCCCTACCACGTCCCGACGCTCATGAAGGAAGTCAAGGCGATGGTGGAGCAGGGCCGGGCGGAGCGGGCAAAGAAGAAATAAAGGATCGGCGCCTAGCTGAGTGTTCTTCCCGAGCAGGTGCTTATAAGAGGAGGGTCCCGAACTTGCCGAGGATCTCGGCCACGGCGGCCGGGGGAAGCGCGCCGATCTTTTCGACGCGGCGGACGCGCCAGTCCAACGACCGGACCTGGTCAGAGAGGACGACCCCGGAAACCGGCAATCCTTCGGCAACCGATACTTCCCATGGATAGCCTTTGATCCGGCTCGTCAAAGGACAGAATAGCGCTAAGCCGACCTTGGAATTGTAGGCTTCGGGAGAAAGCACGACCGCGGGCCGCCGGCCGGATTGCTCGTGCCCCGCTTGGGGATTCAGGGTCATCCAGACGATATCCCCCCGCCGCGGGACGTATTCGGCCTGCCTCACCACTGTTCCTTCCCCACCGGCTTGTCCGTTTCCCATTCGTCGTGAAGATTCTCGGCCTTCACGCCGGCCAGAAGATCGACGAGGTCCCAGCCGGTCTCCGTGATCGGAGTGATCTGAAGCGCGCCTTCTTTTAACACCATTTGAATAGACGTGTTTTCGGCGACATTCATCTCATCGGCGAACACCTTGGGAATTCTGATCGCCAGGCTATTGCCCCATTTCAAAATTCGCGAAACCATGTCGTTTATCTCCTGTATCTATTATGTAGATACATTTTTGAGTTGTCAAGGTTATAATTTCGGTACCAGACAACTCAATCCCTAAATAATCCCCCCACTCCCCCCTTTAGAAAAGGGGGGAGAATCGGGGAGATGGATTAGTTACGTGTCGCAGATTTAAAAATTGTCATCGCGAGGACGGAGGATCCGGACGTGGCGATCCGACCCTTTGGGTCGTCCCGAGTCTTTCGAGGGATCTCATCTAGCGGGCTTTTCACTCTGGGCCACTTCCCTGTCATCCTGAGCGCAGCGAAGGATCTCATCTCATTTCGACATTCATTTTCTGTCACCGAAATTCCGACGAAGTGCCCGCCTAATCGGTTTTGAGTTTTTTCTTCAGGGCCTTGAAGTCTTTTAGATATGTTTTTCTCAAGGAGACGTCAAATTCCATCAACCATTTTTCGATATATTTGGAATCATATCCTGGATTCTTGAGGAGAACGATCCTGATGTCTTCCATGTCTCTCGGCCGCCCCGCGATCATTTTGTGAATAACGACATCTTCGAGCGCGGCGAATTTGACCCCCGTCCGGCCCATCGTGATTTTTCTGGCGCGTTCAATAGCCTGACGTTCATAAGGCGAATAAGAAAAAATAAAATCCACCCGAATCCCGCTTTTCTCGTCAACGACGGGGAAAACCATGGTCTCCTTCACAAAACGATCGATGTTCGAAACGAGCGATCTGAGGCCCAGCGATTCGGCCATGGCCCTGATTTTGGGCAGCCCCTCGAGACCGATCCCGAGAGTCAAGTCGATGTCCTTGGTCAATCGGGGTTCGCCATAGATGAGAACAGCCTGCCCCCCGATGATCATGTAGGGGATCTTGTTTTTAGAAAGCGCGGAAGCGAGCTTTTTAAGGAGATTCTGAAACACGATTGACCACCGCTGCGATTTCGATGTCCACTTCGATCCCGGAGAGAGGGTCTTGGGGGTAGAAACTTCCCAGTCTAACCGCCTCTTTGTACATTTCTTCGAAAAGACGGATATTTCGAGCGATGTCGACTTTCTCTCTTTGGATGAGCTTTTTTTCAAAACGTCGAAATTGACGAGCGTTCTTGATCATGGATATCGTCTGAAATCCGCCTCTCAATCGGTTCTCTTTCTTATAATATTATATCATAGTGAAGTTTTCAGGTCATATTCATCCCGAAATGGCCGACACCCTGCTCTACGAATCGACGGCCATGGGCAAATCGGAGTTCCATTTCGTGGCCAACGTGAAGGTCGGCAATTCCACGTTCGGCGCCGAAGACACGAAAGGCCGCTTTTACACCAAGGCTAACGCCGAGCTGATGTTGAAGTGCTTCCAAACGCTGAAGGCCAAATAGGGCGAAAATAGAACCTTCCCCTTTTCCTCCTTATTCGTGGCCTCCGGGAGCCAAATCGGCTTGACATAGTCTTCCTGATGAGGTAACCTATGTTATTGGTTATATAACCAATAACATAGGTTAATAGAAAATGTTTAAAGGATTGTTCGGCTCGGATAAGCGCGGGAAGATCCTCCTCTATCTATTCACCCACGGCGAAGCCTATCCCACGGAGATCGCGACAGTTTTTCAGTGGTACTTGAATGCCGTCCAGAATCAACTCCTGAACCTGGAAAGGGACGGAATGGTCTACAGCCGGCTCCGGGGAAAGGTCAGGCTATTCGGCTTGAATCCCCGAAATCCCTTCTCTAAAGAGATCAAGGCCATTCTCGAGAAAATGCTCGATTTCATTTCAGAGGAAGATAAGGAAAAATTCTACCGGCCCAGGCTGCGCCCCAGACGATCCGGAAAGCCTCTCTGATGCCGCGATCGCCCCGAATCAAGGGCCTTTCCTTAAAGGATTTCGCCATCCTCATATCCGACTATCTTCGCCGGAATGGTATCGAGACGCTCTTATCGGGCGGCGCATGTGTTGCGATTTACACGAAGAACAAATTCATGTCCTATGATCTGGACCTTGTTCTCGCCGCCAGCGACGATTATCGGAACGCTAAAAAAGCCATGGAAGCCATCGGTTTCGCTCAAGAAGAGAGATATTTCGTCCATAAGGACTCGAAGTATTTCATTGATTTCGTATCGCCACCCGCATCGGTCGGAGAAGAACCGGTCAAAGAAGTCGCCGAAATCACAAAGGGAAAAAGAACTCTGCGGCTTTTATCCGTGACCGATTGCGTCAAAGACCGTCTGGCCGCTTTTTTTCATTGGGACGATCGGCAGGCCCTCGAGCAGGCGATTATGGTCGCTTCAGCTCATCCCGTTGATCTCGGTGAAGTAAAAAGATGGTCCAAAGCCGAGGGGATGCTCGAAAAATACGGACGCTTTCTCAGCCGTCTGTCTCATCCTAATCGAAGCGAAGGAACTCAACGCAATCCCTAATTTTCAATCGATCCATTCAACAGTCACGGCCCGGCCCAGCTTCCTGAATTCCGGGTCGCCGGTGACCAGGACCGCATTTTCCCGAATGGCGGTGGCAGCCGCGAAACAATCCGCGAACGATAGGGCATGCTTCGCTTTGAGGCGGGCCGCCTCCATGACGTTATCGAATGAATTATCGAGCACGGCAATCGGCAGTCCGGGCAGGACGACGCTCAGGAAATATTCGGCGGCGCGATCACCGCGTTGCCGCGACAGAATATAAAAGACCTCCCCGACGTTGATAGCGTTCATGAAAACGGGGTCGTCCTCGGCCGACAGCAAGTCTTGGATCCTTTTATAAGCGCCCTCTTTTTCGAGAAACACGAGAAGGGCGTAGGAATCAAGAACCCTTTTTTTCTTCACGGCGCGATTCCTTTCGGCGTTCCTTGAGCAGGGCCTCCGTCAGCGATGGCCCGCCCGTGAACAGACCGCAAAAGGACTCGGCCGGCTTCTCGGGCAAGGGACGGATCTCGATATGGTCATCTACGGCTTCGACGACGACCCGCGTGCCGGCCTTGATACCCACTCTCTCTCGTTCTTTCTTGGGAATAACGACCTGGCATTTCGCCGACGCCACGACGATCGGCATGGTTAAACTCCTTTGATTATTGTTCAACGATTCTTCTTTAAGTATAACCATGCCGGGAGTCTTTGTCAACCCGCGCGGGCTAAAAACTTCCCGCAACGGTCTCTCTTATATGGACGTCCGCTGTCCCCGGAATTCTCATGATGATGAAAGTACTCGGCGAAGTGGTCCTTGACCCAGAACCGGTTCACAAAATTCTGTCGGCCGCCTATCCGGCCTCAGATCGCCAGTCCTTTGAACTGACTCCGATAGAGATGATCGTAGAATCCCTTTTTATCCAGAAGCTCCCGGTGCGTCCCCTCCTCGACGACGGCCCCCTGGTCGATGACCACAACGCGGTCCGCCTCGCGGATGGTGCTGAGGCGATGGGCGATGACGAAACTTGTCCGTCCTTTCATCAGGGTCAGCAGGGCCTTCTGAATTCGGGCCTCCGTCCGGGTATCGACGCTGCTCGTAGCCTCGTCCAGGACGAGGATGGCCGGATCGGCCAGGATGGCCCGGGCGATCGCTAGCAACTGGCGCTGGCCCTGGCTGATGTTGCCGGCCCGCTCGGAGAGGTTGGTCTGATACCCTTGCGGGAGCCGGAGGATGAAGTGGTCCGCCTCGGCCGTCCTGGCTGCCTTGATGCACTCCTCGTCCGTCGCCTCGAGCCGGCCGTAGCGGATGTTTTCCATGACGGTGTCGGCGAAGAGGAACGTGTCCTGCAGGACCAGCCCCAACAAGCGGCGTAAGTCGGACTTGGGCATATCGCGGATGTCCCGGCCGTCGATGGTCACCCGGCCACGCTCGATCTCGTAGAATCGGGTCAGCAGGTTGATGATCGTCGTTTTGCCGGCGCCGGTCGGGCCGACCAGGGCGATGGTTTGCCCAGGGAGGGCCTCTAATGACATGTCCCGGATGACGGGCAGGCCGGGCAGGTAGGAGAAATCAACGTGCTCGAAGCGGACATGCCCCCGCACCACCGCCGGAGGGGCGGAGCCCGCCGCGGCGTCCGGCTCCGGCGGCGTGTCGATGATCTCGAAAACGCGCTCAGCCCCGGCCAGGGCCGCTTGGATGGAATTATATATGTTGGCCAGCTGGCGCAAGGGATTGATGAAGTTCTGCCCGTAGCCGATGAAGGTGGCGATGATCCCGACGGAGACAAGTCCTTGCAAGGCCAGCCAGCCGCCCAGGCCGGCCAAGACGATGACAAAGAAATTTCCCAGCACGTTCGTCAGCGGCATCAGCAGGAGGGCGTAGGAGTTGGCCGCCACCCCGGCCTTGTAAACCGCCTGGTTCCGCCCTTGGAATTCGGCCCGCACGAAGTCGTTGCGGCGGAAGGCGCTGATCACTTTGAGTCCGCTGATCGACTCCTCCGCCAAGCCGTTCAACTCGCCCAGGACCTTCTGCAGTTCGCGGAACCCCTTGCGGGTGTAACGAGCCACGAACTGGGCGAACCAGGCCATGATCGGGACGACCAGCAGGGAGGCCAGGGCCAGGCCCGCGTTGAGGATGAACATAGCCGCCAGGATGCCGCCCATGGACAGGACGCTGGCGGCCAGCGTGGTGATGTTCTGGGAGACGGCCTGGTTGATGGCGTCGATGTCGTTGGTCAGGCGGCTCATCAGCTCGCCCGCCGGGCTGCGGTCGAAGAAGGCCAGGGGCAGGCCCTGGAGGCGCTGGAAGAGGTCTTGGCGAAGGTTCCGCAGGGATTTTTGCGAGACGCCGGACATGATCCAGCCGGCCAAGGCCTGGAACAGGTTGTTCAGGACATAGACCGCGAGCATAGCCAGAGCAAGCGTCGTCAGGCCGTCCACCCGCTTCACCGCGATGAACCGATCGATGGCCACTCCCATCAGATAGGGCCCGGCCAGACCCAGGGCGGTGTAGGCCAGAACCAAGGCCAGGACCAGGCCCAGAACCACCTTGAACGGGGCCAGGTAAAAGAAAAGCCGGGTCAAAGCCCGACGGGGCTGGCGGGCTTTCTCGATCCGGCCGACGGCGCCATGACGCGGCGGGTGCATGACCGCCCGCACGCCGGCGGGGGCCCCGGGCTTCGCCTGGGGGTCCGCTTCCGCCGTACTCGCCCGTGTATAAAAACCACGGGCGAGTGCGCTGCGGCTATCGACACGCTCGACGGCGGCCGGGGCGGCGGCAGGGGCCCCAGGCTTTGTCTGGGGATCCGTTTCCGCCGTACTCAGCCGCGTATTTACATCGCGGGTGAGTGCCCCAGGCTTTGCCCGGGGGTCCACTTCCGCCGCGAAGGCTCGTCCCTTGACCGGGCGGTTCATGGCAGAGGCCTCCCGCCGGGCCCGTCTTCGGGCCCGTCCGGGGCCGACTCGCCGCCCAACTGCGAATCGTAGATTTCCCGATAGATGGGGCAGGTTTGGATCAAATCGCTATGGCGTCCCTGGGCCACCACTCTGCCCTTGTCCAGGACGACGATCGTATCGGCGTTGAGGACGGTGCTGATGCGTTGGGCTACGACAAACGTGATACGCGTGGGATCGTCCGTCGCCAGGCCTGCCTGAATGCGCGTTTCCGTTTCTATGTCGACCGCGCTGGTGCTGTCGTCGAGGATTAGAATCCGGGGGCGGATGAGGAGGGCCCGGGCGATAGCCAGCCGTTGTTTCTGCCCGCCGGAAAAATTCGCACCGCGGGCCTCCACGCGGCTGTCGTAACCTTGTGGCAGGGCTATGATGAATTCGTGGGCCTGGGCCGTTTTGGCCGCGGCCACGACGTCCGCCTCCGCGGCGTCCGGACGGCCATAGCGGATGTTGTCGCGGACGGTGCCGGAGAAAAGGACGGTATCTTGGGGAACGAGTCCGATAGAGCCCAGCAGGGACGCCTGGCGGAGCCTCCGGACGTCCGCGCCGTCGATGCGGACGCTTCCTGCCGTGACATCGTATAGCCGGGGCACGAGCAGGACCAGGCTGGATTTGCCCGACCCGGTCGCGCCCAGGACGGCCGCGGTCTGCCCGGCCTCGACCGCCAACTCGACGTCCTCAAGGACCGCGGCGGGGGCGGCGGCAGGGGCCCCAGGCTTTGTCTGGGGATCCGCTTCCGCCGTGCTCAGCCGCGTATTTACATCGCGGGTGAGTGCCCCAGGCTTTGCCTGGGGGTCAGTTTCCGCAGTACTCGCCCGTGGATAAGAACCCTGGGCGAGTGCCGCGGCCCCGCTGCCGTTCCGATAATGGAACGAGACATGCTCAAAATCCACGGCGGCCGGGGCGGCGGCAGGGGCCCCAGGCTTTGTCTGGGGATCCGCTTCCGCCGTACTCAGCCGCGTATTTACATCGCGGGTGAGTGCCCCGGGCTTTGCCCGGGGGTCAACTTCCGCCGCGAAGGCTCGTCCCTTGACGCCTGCCGGAGCGCCCACGGGCACGTCCACCGCATCCGGGGCGTCCTGCACTTCGGGGACGGTCGCCAGCACCTCCCGGACACGCTTGGCCGAGGCCAGCCCTCCGGCCCAGATGTTTGACAGCATGGTCATCATGACGAGGGGGGTCATGGTCGTCAGCAGGTAGTTGGTGAACGCCACGATCTGGCCGATCGACATGCGGCCGGCGATCGCCTGCCGGCCGCCGACACCGATGACCAGGACCATGCCGATGTTGATGCAGACCGTCAGCGCAGGCGAGAGGGCGGACATGAACCGCATGGCCCGGACCGAATGGCCGGTCAGCTCCTCGTTGGCCGCGCCGAAGCGCGCGCCCTCGTGATCGGCCCGGACGAAGGCCTTGACCAGGCGGGCGCCGGCGATGTTCTCCTGCAGGACGGTATTGAGCCGGTCCAGCTTCTGCTGGACGGACCGGAACAGAGGCTCCATTTTCAGGACGAAGAGGATCAGGATGGCCGAGGTCACACCCAGAAGCGGCAGTATGGTCAGGGCCAGGCTTGGGCTTGTCCGGACCATCAGGATCAGGCTCCCAACCATTAAAAGCGGGGCCCGCGTTCCAATGCGCAGGGAGACTTGGGTCAGGCGCTGGAGAGCGGACGTGTCGCTGGTCAGGCGGACCATGAGAAGGCCCGTTTTCATCCGGTCCAGGTCGCCGTAGGAAAAGGTCTGAATCTTGCGGAAGAGCGCCTGGCGCAGGTCGCGGGCCACCCCCTCTCCGACCTGCACGGACAGGATGTTGTTGAGGACGGCGATTACCGCGCTCAGGACCGAGATGCCGAGCATCAGCAGGGCCGTCCGAACGACAACGCCGGGGTTGTGGAGGGCTATCCCCTGGTCGATGATCTTCTGGATGAGACGGGGGATGGCCAGGTCCATGACGACGAGCAGGGCCAGACCGAGAAGGGCGGCGGCGGCCCTCTTCCGATACGGACGGACAAATGAAAAGAGCGTAAAGAGGGGGCTCATGCGTTTGGGACTGAAGCCGGAACTATAGCGCCGGGCATCGCCGGGTGTCAAGGAATCTATAAGAACCCGAAATTGCCGATAGAGTCTGTCATCGCGAGGAGCGGAGCGACGTGGCTAATCCCCCCTTCTCCCCCCTTTAGTAAAGGGGGGAAAGCGAGCCCCCTTTTCTAAAGAGGGGAAAGCGAGCCCCCCCTTTTCTAAAGGTAGCATGATAGCGAAACGCACCTCCGAGACGGGTAAACTGTGCTAGATTACTCGTCGAAGGAAAATCTTTCTAGGAGGTGCGCGGATGTATTTTATCGGTATCGACCATCACAAGCAAGCGTCGGTCATGACGATTGTGGACAAGGATGGTCAGGAGCTGAAGAACGGGCGGGTGTTAAACCTCAGGGAGGGGGTCAAGCGGTTCCTGGAGGGGTATCATCCGTTCACGGCGGTTTTGGAGGCGGGCCGGTCGTCGTATGTGATGGCCGACCTGTTGCGGGAGCTGGGCGGCGAGGTGAAGATGGCCAACGCGCTTCAGGTGAAGGCGATCGCCCATGCTCGGATCAAGACCGACAAACGGGATTCGCGAACGTTGGCGCACTTGTTGCGGGCGGACTTGATTCCGGAAGTCTATCAGCGAGGAGAGTGGAACCGGCGGGCGCAGCGGGTGATGCGGCTGAGGGCGTATTGGGTGGCGAAGCAAACGGAAAAGAAGAACAAGATCCGGGCGCTGTTGGCTCAACAGAAAGAGGAGATCCGTGTGGAAGTGGAGAGGCGGGAGGAGGGGTTGTTCAGTGGGAAGGGGGTGGAGTTCCTGACGAAGTTGCCGTTGGAGGATCCCGACAAGATGGTCTTGGACGACTTGATTCAGGGATATCAGGAGGATCAGGCTCATATCAAGAGGTCGGACGGACTGGTCCGCCTCCTGTATGGGGAGATCGAAGAGGCGTCGAGGATCGATACAGTTCCTGGTTTTGCCACAACGTTGTCGGTATTGGTGGCGGTGGAGATCGCGGACATCAAACGGTTTCCGACCGTGGGGGATCTTCATTCCTATGCGGGACTGATTCCCTCGACGTACGCCTCGGGGGAACGGACGCATCACGGACGGATCACGAAACAAGGGAGCGCTTGGCTGAGATGGGCGGCGTTGGAAGCGGCGTATCCGGCGATCAAGAAAGACCTGGGTCTTCGTGTCTTATACAACCGTCTGGCCAAGCGGAAGGGAGCGAACGTGGCCAAGATCGCCGTGGCTCGTCGGCTGCTGACCATCATCTATCGTGTTCTCACCGAGAAGAGGGAGTATTTCCCGGACAAGATGAAAATATCGGCTGCCTAGATCCCCCCTTAACGGACTCGAGAGAGTCGCGTTCACTTAAAGGTTTAGGAGCCGAGATCGAATGCTACGGTGCGCTTCAAGGCGCGGATAGAAGGGTGGTTCAAAAAACCGAGGCAGAGATGAAGAATAAAAGAAAGA
>JAUYDS010000125.1 GCA_030691735.1 Candidatus Aminicenantota bacterium | reverse complement strand
CAAGGGACGAGCCTTCGCGGCGGAAGTGGACCCCCGGGCAAAGCCCGGGGCACTCACCCGCGATGTAAATACGCGGCTGAGTACGGCGGAAACGGATCCCCAGACAAAGCCTGGGGCCCCTGCCGCCGCCCCGGCCGCCGTGGAGGCTGGCGCTCCGGCGGCCGCGAAGGCCAATTCCTCCTCCGAAGCGGCCTCCTTCGCCGCCGGCTGCTTCTGGGGGGTCGAATACAAGTTCGGCCAAGTTCCCGGCGTCGTGAGCACGGCCGTCGGCTACACGGGCGGAATCACGAAGAACCCGACCTACGTCGACGTCTGCACCGACGCCACCGGGCACGCCGAGGCGGTCCAGGTGACATTCGACCCGGCCATGATCAGCTATGAGGAGTTGGTCCGCCGTTTTTTCAGCTTCCACGACCCGACCCAGCTCAACCGGCAGGGGCCCGACAGCGGGACGCAATATCGTTCCGTGATCTTCTATCACGACCTCGGCCAGCGGCTGGCCGCGGAAAAAGTGAAATCCGAGATCGAACGATCGGGCGCGTTCAAAAAACGCATCGTGACCGAGATCGTTCCGGCGAGCGAGTTCACCAAGGCCGAGGAATACCACCAAAAGTATTATGAAAAGAACAAGAAAAAGTCCTGCGAGTTCTAATCGCCGCCGGCGATCTCGTCCATTTCTTCTAATTGCCTGATATCATTACACTTATAGAATTTTCCGAAACACATCCCATCGGCGCCGGCGGGGAAACCCGATAAATGGGACTTTCATCGAAAATATTTGATATATTATTTATTATCAATTAGTTATAAGGCTTTTATTCCCTTTTTTACCCCCCAAGCCATTGCATCGACGGTCCGTTTCTGCTAGTTTGGTTAGTTTCAAAGGCCCATGTCCGAAAAAATACTCCAGAAAGTCGGCTTCATCGCGCCGTCCACGTGTCTTCCGCGCAACGCGAAAACCATGCTCAACCGGACGGCCAAACTCATCAGGCGGAGGCTGGGCGCCGAGGAGATCTATTTCAGTCCATACCTGTTCTCGATGGACGAGCAGATCGACCATGTGACGGCCTCGACGGACGATCGCTCCGCGGACTTCAAGACGGTCATTCGGGATTGCGACCTGATCATCTCCATCGCCGGCGGCACCGGCGCCGAGGACCTGGCCTTCAAGATCGACAAGATCGATTACCGGGTCATCCGGAACCGGCGGCCGATCTTCATCGGCTTTTCCGACTTCGCCTTCCTGCTCAGCGAGATCTACCACCACGCCCGCGTGCCCGTGGTCTATTTTCCGACGCTCAAGTTGGGCAAAGGCAACGCCAAGAAGATCTTTCGCCTGATCCAGGGTGAAGAGGTCCACTACCAGGGCAAGCGCTGGCTGACCCCCCCGCCCCCGCGCCGCATCTCCGGCATCCCCATCGGAGGCAACCTGTCCACGTTCGTCAACTTCCTGAACCGCGAGAAACCGCCCAAGTTCAGTTGGAGGCGGCACATCCTCTTCATCGAGGACATCCAGGTCGACGTCGAGGACCTCCACCGGCTGCTGGCCGCGCTGCGAAGGCACGGCGTCCTTCAAAAGATCCGGGGCATCGTCATCGGCTCGATGTATCAATACAGCCGGAACCACAACTACAAGAAGAACCAGCGGGATGCCCTGAAGTTCATCCTGACTTATCTCGGCGACGTGATCCGGGCCCGCCGGAAACACGGGTCTCCCCTGCCGATCCTGGCCGTCTCCAATTTCGGCCACAACATCACCCGCGACCTCATGGCCGTCCCGATCGGCGGCCGCGTCACGATCTCCAAATCGAAGAAGATCACCTTCCGCCTGGGAAAATGACCTGATCCGATCGGCGTCGCCCGCGATCGGCGCTTACTTCAGCAGCGTCCCCGTGTCGCCGACCTTCCACTGCTTGGCCTCGAAGATGTAAAGCATGGTCCGCTGGACCTCGCGCTCGGTCTCGGTCTTGTACTTGATGTCCACGATCATCCAGTCGTCGAGGCCCTTGAAAAACATGCTGAGGACGTTCGGGTTCGGTTTGGCGAACTGTTTGCCCTTGAACTTGGCCAGGATGTTCGGGTCATGGCCGTAGTTCTTGATGGTGACGGGAAGGGCGTCCCGCACTTGAGCGTCGTTCTTGATGAACTCCTCGACGGCGTCCTTCGGCGCGTACGCAGCGTCGACCGTGACCCAATCGGTGGCGGAGAGGTCCCGACCGCTTCCGCTTTTCAAGGCCTTATAGACGAAGTAGCCGCCGATGACGACGATGTCGAAGAGAAGGAAATAGATCAGATATTTGACGGTTTTGTTCATGAGGACTCCCTGTGACTCACGTTTCCGGAAGGGTCTTTTGGACGGATTTTCGCCCCGGCCTGTCCCGGGTGACTTTTCTGGCCGCTTCCCGCTGGAGCAGTTTGAACCGGTCGGACGGGATGACCCGGCGCCGGGCTTTGACCAGCAGGCCGGCCGCCGCTCCGATCGATCCGATGGCTTTCGCCACGGCTCCCGTTTCGCCTTCGCCGCCGCTCCCCTTTTCGCCGTTCCCTCCCGAAACGCTGCCGAAGATCTCCTTCTCCCGGACGTCGGGATCGAGCTTGACGTATTCTTCGAGTTGTCCGCGGCCGACGGCCCCCAGCCCCCGCAGCGTCCGGAGCATGGCCAGCGTGCTCACGCCGAAATAGCGCTTCAAATAGATCACTTCATCGAAGGCCAGCCGCTGCGGCGAGGGGACGCGCAGGTCCTTCTCGATGATCTCCCGGACCTTGGCAGGCGGCATGAGAAAGCGCGCGGCGAAGACCTGGGCGAACACCTCGCGGGGATGGTAGAGCGAGACGATCTCGTCGACGAAGACCTCGGGATTGTCGATGACCGGGCCGCCGTTGCGGTCCTTGAGGTAATGGCAGTATTCGTGAGCGGCGCTGAAGACCTGCCGGCCGACCGACTGGGCGGAGTTAACCAAGGCGAAGGCGGCCTCCTTCTGTTCGAGATAGATGAAGACGCCCGAAACCTTGGAGTCATCGGGCATGGGCAGGCGCAGGACGCGGCAGCCGTTGGCCTCGACGAGGGCAAAGACGTCGCGGACGGGCTCGTCTCCGAGGCCGAGGCGGCGGCGCTCCTCGTCGGCCATGCGTTCGGCCGGAATGGCCGGGCCGTAGAGCGGGGCGAGCTCGAGGCGGCGGCCGGTGACGGTCTCCAGGCGGAGATATTCGTCGCAGTAGCGCCGGAATTTCTGGAGCTCCTCGCGGGCGCGGTCATCCACGGTCTCGGCCCGAAAAAGAAGGGTGAACGAGTCCGAGGGGGCGGCTTTCTCATGGAAGAAATAGGCGATGTCGCGGTTGAGATAGGCGGCGATCTTCTGGAGGGTGGAGAAGGACGGCGTCCGCTTCTCGGCCTCGAGGCGCGAGATGTATTCGGATGAAAGATCGAGGGCCCGGGCGAAGGCGCCCCGGGACAGGCCGACGGCCTCCCGAGCTTTGCGGAGTCGGCTCCCGATGAATCTGTCCATGCCTGCGTACCCCTGCGGCGCTTACGCGGGTAACATAACACTCAGTTAGGGAGAAGTCAAAACTTCCCAATCCCTTTTTCGACGTACGCTTTCCAAAAAGCGACGTAGTCCGCGGCGTGCACGGGGTGATGGGCGATTTCGTCCGCGCTGAGCGCGCGGACGACCTTGGCCGGCGAGCCGAGGATGAGCGAGCCCTCGGGATAGGTTTTCCGCGGAGGGACGAGAGAACCGGCCCCGACGATGGAATTACGGGGAATGACCGCCCCATCGAGAATGACGGCGCCCATGCCGATGATGCAGTTGTCGCCGATCGTGCAGGCATGGAGGATCGCGCCGTGCCCGACGGTCACATTCTCCCCGAGGACCGTGGCCAGGCCGAAATCGACGTGGACGGCGCAGTTGTCCTGGATATTGGAGTTGCGGCCGATGACGATATCGGCCACGTCGGCGCGCAGAACGCTGTTGTACCAGACGCTCACGCCCGCCTGGAGGACGACGCGGCCGATGATGCGGACCCCCTCGGCGATGAAGGTGTCCGGATGGATCTCGGGTCGCTGTTGGCTGAAGTCGTACATGAGCGGCGCTCCTTTCGGGATCCGGCGACGGGCGCCGGCCTCATTCATAACTCGAGGGCCTAAATTACCTGACTTTACCCTAAAAAATGTACACTATAAATCGAATAACCGCAAACCATAGGAAAATCAAGCACTTTCAAATGATCCGGAACTTGACATTTATGATGTTGGTGTATATCATATACACCATGAGCTTCATAAGAAAAATCAAACGGGGGAATGCCACCTACCTGGCCGAGGTCGAAAATCACTGGGTCGATGGACGGGTCGTCCAAAAACACCTCCGCTATGTCGGCAAGGAGGTCGACAACAAACCCTTCCTCACCGGTCCCGTCGAGCGCGCCGAGGTCGATAAGGTGACCATTTTCGGCCCCCTTCTCGTCCTGAACGAAATCGCCCAAGAGCTCGACCTGGCGTCTCTCCTGGGCGACTACGGAGCCTACCTCCTCAGCTTGGCTTACGCCCACTGCATCGCTCCCGACAGCCTCGCCGGAATCGCCGACTGGTACCAGAAGACCGAAATCGCAAACCTCTTGGAACTGCCGGAGATCAGCTACAAGAAGCTCCTGGAGGCGATCGACTCGGTGGAGGACCTGGCCGGCGTCCAGAGAAGGATCTTCGCCCGCCTGAAGAGGATTTTGGCCCTCAAGCCGTCGGGCTATTTTTACGACATCACCAATGTTTACTTTTACGGCCGGTGCTGTCCCTTGGCCAAGCGGGGACACAATCCCGACGGCCGGCGGGACCCCCAGATTCAGATCGGCTTGGCCGTCACCCGGAACGAAGGGCTGCCGATCTTCCATAAAGTCTACGAGGGCCACATCTTCGACTCCAAGACCCTGCCGGACGTGTTGCAGGAAATTGGGGAGGTGGAGGAGGTGACGCTGGTCTGGGACCGGGGGGTGAGTTCGAAGCTGAATATCAGGGAGGCCAGGGGGAAGGGGTTCGAGGTTCTGTGCGGTTTGGCGCTCAATCCGGCCCTGAAGAAAGAGGCGGATCGGGTTCTGGGGGACAAGATCGTCTCCCTGAAACACCGGGTCCGGTTGAAGAGCGCGACGTTCTATGTTCACCGGAAGAGGCACCGGGCCGAGGGGGTGTCGGGGTATATCGCCGTCTGTTTGAACGAACGCGAGCGGCAGGCGACGCGGGAGCGGCGGTATGACGAACTGGATCGGGCCCAGAAACTGCTTGCGGAGAGAAAGCCGATCAAGGAGGGCTTGAAGAAATACTTCCAGGGGCGCGAGATCGATCAAGACGCGGTCCGGAAGGCGGAGCGGTACGATGGCTTTTCGGTGATCTTCTCCTCCGAGAATCTGTCGACGGAGGAGATGGTCAAAGGATATTTTGAGAAGGATCGGGTGGAGAAAAGCTTCCGCTGCCTGAAGGGCGTTCTGGAGATGGACAAGGTCCGGGTCTGGTTGGCGAATCGGGTGCGCGGGCATATCTTCATTTGCTACCTCGCCTATCTTTTGCTCTCGGTCCTGGAATATAAGATCAAAGAGATCGGACTGACGGGGCCGGAAGCCTTAGCCACATTGGAGTCGATGTACCGAGTGTACCTGAGCGATCCGAAGTCGAAGAACCGCTTCGTAAAGACGGTCACGTTGAGCAAGGCTCAGGAGGAAATCCTGAAAAAAGTGAATCCCTTGCTCCTGGATAAACATAGTGTACATAAATCAGGGTAAAGTCAGGTAAATTACCAAAAAAATACGTGCCTGTCACCCGATTCTGGTAAAATGACGACATGGATCAACGCCCGCGATTAAACATCTTTGGGACAGGCGCTGGAAATCCATGAACGTTCAAGACGATGATATTTCCGTCATCCTGAGCCGAGCGAAGGATCTCGGACCGGGAGGATCAAAATGAAAAAGAATGTTGTTATATTCTGGGCTGTTCTGCTTCTTCTCGTCCCGATCCTCTTGAGTTCGCAAACGAATCCGCCCCCGGCGGCCGGGGCGGCGGCAGGGGCCCCAGGCTTTGTCTGGGGATCCGTTTCCGCCGTACTCAGCCGCGTATTTACATCGCGGGTGAGTGCCCCGGGCTTTGCCCGGGGGTCCACTTCCGCCGCGAAGGCTCGTCCCTTGACTGCCCGCTTCTCTCCTGCCGTCCGGAAAGCGAGGGCCGCGGAATTGATGCAGAAGTGAAGTTTGGACGGCGCCGGGCCGTCGTCGAAGGCATGGCCCAGGTGCGCGCCGCAGGCCGCGCAGCGGACCTCGGCCCGGTGCATCATCAGGGAGTCGTCGTCACGGTATTCAATGGCGGCCGGGTCGACCGGCGACATGAAGCTCGGCCAGCCCGTACCGTGGTCGTACTTCGTCTCGGAGGAGAAGAGGGGGGTGCCGCATGCGGCGCAATCATAGGTTCCCTTTGCGTAGAAGTCGTTGTATTTTCCGCTGAAGGGCGCTTCGGTCCCGCATTGGATCATGACCTTGTACTGCTCGGGGGTCAGGGTCTTCTTCCATTCCGCGTCCGATTTCTGGACCTTTTTTGGCATGTTCGTTTCTCCGGTCCGGGCCGCCTGGAGTCCGGCGGCCCGAGGGCTTTTGTGCAAAAGGGCGTTCAGACCGGTCCATCCGGCCCATCCCAGGGTTATGCTGATGGCTAAGACCGCCATTTTTATCGGGGTTCTCACAGCGTTATGCTCCTCTATCCTACAAATCCTATAGACTATATGTAGAATATACGCCGAATCGGGACAATGTCAAATCGATCAATGATCTTCAGGGAGCCGGTTCGTTGCCGGGAAAGGATGGAGCGCTGAGAAAGGCGACCCGATGAAGAACCTCGGTCTCGAATGTCTGGTCGGTCACTTCGGTCACGTTTTTCATTCTAGTCGTGTCCTTTCAATAAAAACGTGAGGATGTCGCGTAATTTTCTTTGACTTTTGTCTTTTTTTTATTTATATATGGCAGTGATGATGCTGGCTGGAGAGGATCCTCCTTAGCCCCGCTTCCTTTTCCTTTTCAAACCTTGGCGCCTCGACGGCGGCCGGGGCCCCGGGTTTTGCCCGGGGGTCCACTTCCGCCGCGAAGGCTAGTCCCTTGACAGCCAGCCTCCCTTTAAAAGAAAAGGGGATACAGCGAATTTTCCTGAATTCGGTATGTGTCCCCTTAATATTCGCTTCTATTTAGCCCGCTCGCCTATTTCTTGTCCGGTTCCTTCTTCTCGTCTTTCTTCTCGGCCGGTTTCTCCGCCGGTTTGAGGTCCTTGGCCCGGACCTTGAGGTCGTCCTTCATCTTGAGGTGGGGGATGCCCTCGGTCAGCCATTTCGGCGCGGGCGCGCCCTTGAGGTAGTGGTCGAAGAACTCCTTCATTCGGACGGTGTAGTCCTTCTGGTTGGCGGCCTTGGCCAGGCCGTGGTTCTCGCCGACGTACTGGAACATGATCACCGGCTTCTTCAAGCGGCGCAGGGTGTTGTAATACTCGATGCCCTGGTTCCAGACCACGGCGCCGTCCTTGTCGTTGTGGAGGATGATGAGCGGCGTTTTCACCTTGGCCGCGTAATAGACCGGCGAGTTGCGCTGGTAGGCCTCAAGGTTGTCCCAATAGCCTCCCTTGAACCGGCCCTGGCTGCTTTCGAAGATGG
This sequence comes from Candidatus Aminicenantota bacterium, assembly GCA_030691735.1. Taxonomy (GTDB): domain Bacteria; phylum Acidobacteriota; class Aminicenantia; order Aminicenantales; family UBA4085; genus JAPKZI01. The sequence goes on along the minus strand of JAUYDS010000125.1, from coordinate 3,183 downwards.
CCTGGTTGGCGCCGCCGGTGTTAAAATAAATGGAGCTGTACATGCTGATCATGTTGGTCAGCGGGGCGCCGGCCACGGCCGCGGCGAAATCGGCCTGGGTCACGAGGAAGGCGGTCTGGTAGCCGCCCCAAGAATGTCCCTGAAGCCCGACCTTGCTCCGGTCCACGACGCCGGAGGCCACGGCCGCGTCGAGGGCGGGCAGGACGCACCAAACGGCCGACATGCCGGGGTCGTTGATCTTGTAGGTGATGTCGGGCATGAGGACGGCGTAGCCGTTGCTCGTGTAGACGGACTTGTTGAACCCGTTCGAGGACGGCTGGGCGTAGCGGTTGAGCTGCTGCGACATTTTTTCATAGTAATAGACGAGGGTCGGATAGCGTTTTCCCGGCTCGTAATTGGCCGGCAGGAACAGCGCGGCCTGAAGCTTGTCGCCCTTGGCGCTCTTGTAATCGATAAGGAGCGAGCCGCTCGTCCAGAGGAAGTCCTTTTGCTGGGGATTGGCCTCGGTGATCTTCTGGCCGCTCTTGAGCAGGGCATCGGTCACGTAATAATTCGGATACTCCTTGTACGTGTCGCGCGTATAAAGATAGACCTCGGCCTTCCGGGCTTTCTGAATCCCTCCGAAACCCGCGTCTTCCCGGAGCAGAACGGTCGGCGCCGGCTTGCCCTTTTCGATGAGGGAGAAACCGGCCTTCTTGGTCCATTCCCCATAGGTCACGACGTAGATGGGTTTTGTCAGGTCGATGCCTTTCTCCTCGGGGTCGATCTGGATCCGGCGCTGGTAGCGGATCTGGTCCTTCGCCCCGTTCACGGTCAGATTAACGCCTTTGGTCCCGCCGTGGACGGGCACGCTCCACATGTCCCAACCATCGGACAACACGACGAATTGGCCGTCCTTGTCCCAGCCGACCGGGAAATCCGGCGGCTTGACGACGTTGTGATCGTCGTTTTCGTTGACGAACGAGGCCGGCACGTCCTTGGTCAGATTGAAGGATTTTCCGGCGGTCATGTCATAGGAATAAAAGTGGCCGTCCTCGTAATAGAGAAAATGCATGCCGTCCGTCGAAGGCATGTAATAATTGCGGCACTCTTTGAGAGCGAGCTTCCGGGAGCCGGTCTTCATATCGACGACATAGACGTCCTGCTTGCGGCGGCCGTCGAGGTTGGCCTCGAGCTCATAAGCCCGGTTGTCGAGGCCGACAGCGAAACGCTGCTTGGGGGCCGCGCTGACCTGGCGGAGGTCCTCGTCGGCGAGCCGGATGAATTTCTTGTCCTTCACCCGGTATTCGGCGAGATAGCTGAAGCTCTGGTCGCGGCTCGCCTCGACCTGCTGCTGGGACTGGAGGCGCTTGTCCTGCCAGTGCCAGAGGACGAGGTCGGGGATGTCCTCGTCGGATTCGGCGGGCGCCGCGGCGGCGGCCGGAGGCGCGGGTTGATCGGATGCCGCGCCCGGCCCCTTCGCGCTCTCTTCTTTTTTCTTCGGCTCATAGATCCCGAAGAGGATCGCGTCCAAGTCGTCGGTCCACTGGGGCGGCCGGTTGGGGCTGATGGTCAGGCCCTGCGGAAAGGACTTGTCGTCCTTGGGGTCATAGGCCACCTTCTGTATGCCGCTGGGAGTCTGCGGGGCGCCCTTTTGGGCGGGGCCGGGGGTGAAGCCTGTGAAGCCGACGAGGCTGGTGAACTTGTCCTCGAAGCCTTTCTCCTCTTTGCCCTTGAGACAGGCGAGGGCCTCGCCTGTCTCGGTCCAGACCAGGCTTTTGAAATTGGCCTTGTCGTTGTCGAGCGAGGAGACGACGCCCGTGGCCATGTTGCGGACCGTGACGCCGTTCCCTCCCATGCCGTAAGCATCGATGATCATCGCCAGCCACTGGCCTTTCTTATCGAAGACGAATTCCGCCACGTTGCCGAAAGTCAGGTCCTTGGCCGTGGCCAGTTCGCGCAGGATGAGGTCGGAGCCGGACCATTTCTCCTTCTCCCGGGCCTGGCCTTCGGGCGCGTTCTTGAGGAGGGCCAGCCAGCCGGGATTTTCCCGGGAAAAGGCGAAGCTCTTGATCTTGTCGAACTCGAGCTTCTCGCCCGCGGCCAGGTTGAGCAGGGCGGCCTTGGCGTTGGCTTCGGCGCTTTTCCGTTCGTGCCGGAGGGCCTTGGCCTCCTTGGCCGTGGGATAGATCATGAAGGCGCAGAATTTGGAATCATCGGAGAATCCCATGTTGCCGAAGCGGGCTTCGCCGACGGGGAATTTGTATTCCTTGGTCCCCTTGGTCTGGCGGACGATCATCTCGGCATCGCCTTCCTGGGGCGAGAGGAGATAGGCGAACCATTGTCCGTCGGGGGAGAGGACGGCGCCCCGGATCGCTTTCCAGTTCAGGATGTCGAGAAGCCCGATCGGCCGGGGCGAGGCCGGCGCGGCCGGAGTCTGGGTTTGGGCCAAGACCGGCGCGACCAGGAACGTGAGCGCCAGGACAATCATGAGAAATGCGTTCGTTTTTTTCATGGGACCTCCCTGTTTAATCGAAGAATCATTTTTATCTTTTATTTTTGAATTAAGCAAGTGGATAGGCTCGGGGAAGAAGCTCGCTTCCCGGCGGAAATCTTGACGCCTGCATCGTTCGGTTTTTTCGGCGGCCAGTATCTCGTACAAAAAGGTCGTCGCGTCGACGGGATCGCCCCCGGCCCCCTGGGGAACCAGTCCGTCGGTTCCCCCCATCGGCCAAGCCGATGGGACCCCTCTCCGCTATGGGGGCCTTGGGGCCGACCCCGCCGACGCGTCTTTGATTTTCTCGCCGGCCGCAAAACGCGGCTTCCCGAAAAAACCGAAACACAGCGGCGAGATTTCCTTATGGTCGCTTCGCTTTCTTCCCCTTCGCCCAAGCTAAATAAAAGAGCTATTTAGCGCGTCTTTGATATCCCCGGCGAGAGGATGGGGGTGAGCGGACCGACCTTTTAATCCCCCTGACGAGTCTGGCGCGCTTATTTTATCGACAGTGAGCGAAGAAGCGGGTGAACGCTTTATTTACGGATTGAACTGATAGACAAGATTGGGAGCCGGCAGAGCGACCAAAAAGAGATTTCGCCGCTACCGTTCGGTCTTCTTGGCGGGGAATCCAAGGACGCGACGGCAGGGTTGGCCCTAAGGCCCCCATAGCGGAGGGGGGTCCCCTCGCCTTGGCCGAGGGGGGGAAC
>JAUYDS010000120.1 GCA_030691735.1 Candidatus Aminicenantota bacterium | reverse complement strand
AGGGACGAGCCTTCGCGGCGGAAGTGGACCCCCGGGCAAAGCCCGGGGCACTCACCCGCGATGTAAATACGCGGCTGAGTACGGCGGAAACGGATCCCCAGACAAAGCCTGGGGCCCCTGCCGCCACCCCGGCCGCCGTGGATCGACGGGACGACAAAAAGTCTATCCCCCGGGATCCTTGATCTGCGACTGCTTATCGCCGTGGCCGCGTCTGCGTGGGGATTTTTCCGACATTCCGGGAACGAATCGGTCAAGCCGCGGGAGGAGCTTTGGGTGATCGTCAGATCGTAGGACCGAGGATCCGGCAGAACTTCATCAATTTTTTCTTGAGAAAGGCAAAAGCCTTGCTGGGATCGGAAAAGAACGTGAACAAGCCCGCGTCATCCGGCGTGATCGTCCCGGCCTTGATCAGTGCCTCGAAATTCAGGACCTTCCTCCAATACGCCTCGCCGTAGAGAATGATGAAGACATCCTCGCGGTCGATCTTTCCCGTCTGGACGAGGGTCAGCATCTCGAAGAGTTCGTCGAGCGTTCCATAACCGCCGGGAAACGCAATCACCGCCTTGGCCCGGGAGATCAGCCAGAACTTGCGCATGAAAAAGTAATGGAAAACGAAAGCCAGTTCGGGCGAGATGTAGGCGTTCGGCCGCTGTTCCCGAGGAAGGGCGATGTTCATCCCGATCGTCTTGCCGCCCGCCCTGGCCGCGCCGCGGTTGGCGGCCTCCATCATCCCGGGGCCGGCGCCCGTGCAGACGACGAAGTTCTTGCCCTTGGGCTTCAAAGGAATGGCCCACCGGGTGATCCGATAGGCCAATTCCTCCGCTTCCCAATAATATTTGTTCAGGAGGGAGTTCTTATCGCGGCCGCCGGCCAGGGACGATCCGAGAAAAAGGACCGTCGAATTGACCTTCAGCCTTTTGAATCGCGACAGAGGCTCCAAGTATTCGCTGAGGATCCGGACCGTCCGAGCTTCGGGAGAGGCCAAAAATTCGGGGTTTTCATACGCCTTCGGGGGAATGGTGATGTCGTCCATGTCGTCCTCGTTCCTGGATAGCCCATTCTAGCCCAAAGGCGTTTTGACTTCAATGAATCCGCTATGGTATCTATAGGGGCTATCGATAAGGAAGGAGACGGGATGAGACAGCCGCTGGCCTGCCTGAAGCGAATGACCTATCCGGGACGGCTGATCGCCGTCGGCCGGGACGTGTCCGGAGCGTTCAATATCGTGATCTATGCCATCACCGGCCGCTCGCCTTCGAGCCAGGCGCGAAAGCTCGTCGCCGAGGGGAATGCCGTCTGGACGAAGCCGACCGATCCTGAGGTCCTGAAAAAGGGAAATCCCGACCTGCTCGTCTATCCCGCGCTCATCTTCGGAGCCGGGATCGCCGTCAGCAACGGCAAGCAGACGGCCGATATCGATCCGCAGGGACAAGGAAGCCCCATCCAAATCCTAGATTCAGGCATGAAGAACTGGACCTACGAACCGGATGCGCCCATCTTCACGCCCCGGATCAGCGGCTGCATCCTGCCCTCGAAACGGGCGGCCCTCAGCGTGATCCGGAGGGAGGCCGATGGCGAGGCGCTGCGCTCTTTTTTCGAGCTGCCCTTGACCCCCGGAAAAGGCAAGATGATCTCGACCTACGGGGGCGAGAACAAGGACCCTCTGCCCTCATTTCTTGGCGAGCCGATCGATCTCGACCTTCAAGAGACCTCGGCCAAAGCCATGGCCGAGGCGGTCTACGAGTCTCTCGGGTCCCGGCCGGGAGGGAACGACTTCCGGGTGGCCGTGGTTTGCGCTTTCGCCAAGGCCTCGGACATGAAGGACCATCGCCTGCACATCATCAATCGTGACGAAAGGACATGGAGATGAGCAAGGAAAAGCCCGACGCATCGGCCCGGAAACAATACTTCACGAAAATCAAGGAGGATTTCCCGGAGCTCATGGATTTCGGCGGAAAGAAGTTCTTGAAGCGCCTGTCCATGCGCTACGGGGAGAACCCCGGCTATCCGGCCGCGTTCTATGTCGAGGAAAAGGCCTCCGGTCCGAACATGGCGACTCTGGAGGTCCTCCAGGAAGGTAGCAAGGGCTTAGGCTATATCAACGTCGGCGACATGGACCTCGGCCAGCGTTTGGCGAAGAAGCTGACGGAGATCCACCCGAATAAACACGTGTGCGCGCTCATCAAGCACGAGATGCCGAGCGGCGTCGCTCTCGGCGACGCGCCGGAAGAGACGTTCGAAAAAGCCTGGAAGTGCGATCCTCTCTCCAACTTCGGCAGCGTCAACGTCTTCAACTACCCCATCGGTGCCGGCCTGGCCCGCCTCCTCGTCGAAAGCCCGCGGAACATCGAGGTCGTTTACGCCCCGGACTTCCTGCCGGAGTCTCTTGAGGTCCTGGCGACGCGAAAACCGCTCCGCGTCGTGAAGATGGGAGCGCCACTCGACGAGCCCGCCGTAGACAACGGCCTCGAGTTCAAGCGGGTTTCGGGAGGGCTGCTCGTCCAGAAGCGGTTCGATTCAAAGATCGTCTCGCCGGAGTCCGTCGACGTCGTCTCCCGACGGAAACCGACGGCCGAAGAGCTCCAGGCCGCCATTTTCAATTGGACGATCGCCGGCTTCACCCGTTCCAACGCGGTCGTCATCGGCAAAGCCGACAAGGTTCACGGTATCGGCTCGGGTCAGCGGAGCCGGATCGACTCGGCCGAAGACGCCATCCGACTGTCGCGGCGCGGATACGGGCCCGAAGGGTGCGTCCTCGCTTCGGACGCCTTCATGCCCTTTTCCGACGTCGTCGAACTCGCCGCACGGCACGGCATCACAGCGATCATCTATCCTCTCGGCTCGGTCAAGGACGACGAGGTCATCGCCAAGGCGGACGAACTGGGGCTGGCGATGATCGTCACGCGCCGGCCGGGCGAAGTCGATTGCGAACGCTGTTTCCTGCACCGATAAAACTCGCCGAGAGACCCTCCTCGACTGCCATGAGCCTCAAGGAATACAAGAAAAAACGAAAATTCGACAGGACCCCTGAACCCAGGCCGTCCGCGCCCAAAAAGGGAACCGGGACGGAGGGAGGCTTGATTTATGTCATTCAGCGCCACCAAGCCCGCCATCTCCACTGGGACCTGAGGCTGGAGGAGAGCGGCGTCTTGAAAAGCTGGGCCGTCCCCAAAGAGCCCCCGACCAAAGAGGGCGTCCGCCGGCTGGCCGTCAGCGTCGAAGACCATACGCTCGAGTACGCCAACTTCGAAGGGACGATCCCCGAACCCGAGTATGGGGCAGGGAAGGTCGAGATCTGGGACCGGGGGACCTACGATCCCTTGGAAACCGCCGCCGCGAAACGCGTCTTCGAGATCCACGGAAAAAAATTGAAGGGAGCCTATTGCCTGATCAAGCTCAAAAGCCGGGACCCCAAGGACAAAAATTGGCTGTTTTCCAAGCTCAAAAGGAAGGCGGGCTAGCTTCATTCGATCGATTCAAAAAGGAAATTAAGCGATGTATCTGGCGATCCTTTGGCATTTTCATCAACCCATCTACCGCCGGCCGCGGAGCCGCGCCTACGTGCTGCCCTGGGTCAACTACCACGCGACCAAGAACTACCATCAGATGGCCCGCCTAGTCGAAGAGACGGGTTTTCCCTGCACCTTCAATTTTGTCCCCTGTCTCCTGGACCAGATCGAGGATTACGCGAAAGGCTCGGCCCTCGATCCCTTTCAGTTGGCCCTGGAGGTCCCGCCCGACCGCCTGGGGCCCATCGAGATCGATCGCTTGCGTAAATTCGCGCCTGAAGAAACGCGCCCGATGACGCTCCAGCAGAAAGCGCTTGAATCGTTCTTTTCCCCCATCGACGCGATCGCCACCGATAAGTTCGAGCTTCTCGACCGGCAGAAGAGGATCCAGCAAGATCTGATCCCGTCCTGGGTCCGGCTGAGCCGTGAGGGCAAAACCGAGCTGACGGTCACCCCGTATTACCACCCGCTCCTGCCGATGATCTTCGATTCGGACGCGGCCGGGCCCGAGAAACCCGAAGCCTCCTTCCGTCAGGCCGGAGACGGCAAAGAACAGATCCAGCGAGGCCGCCAACGGTTCAAGGACGTCTTCGGGGATCTTCCCCGTGGCCTTTGGCCTTCCGAAGGGGGGATGAGCCGGGAGGTCGCCGCGGCCATCGCCGAAGCCGGCTTCGTCTTCGCCGTGACTGACGAGAACATCCTCTGGAAGAGCCTGGACGGTCCATATGACCTGAAGAAGCTCTATATGCCCTGCCGCGCGGAGGGTCTCAGCATCTTCTTCCGAGACCGGCTGCTGTCCGACCTCATCGGATTCGAATACCAGAGCTGGAACGAAGAGGACGCGGTGACCGATTTCCTCCGCAGATTGAACGAGCGGCGGCCGTACTGTGACGAGCGGTCGATCGTCGTCCTCGCTCTCGACGGCGAGAATGCCTGGGGAGGCTATCGCCGGAACGGCGTGCCTTTCCTCCGGGAATTTTTCGGGAGATTGACGGACCGCGAGGACGTGACGCCGATCTTCTTCGATGACTATCTCAAGCGATTCCCCCCGTCCCGGGAGATCTCCCTCGTGCCGGGGACCTGGCTCGGAAATTTTTCGAAATGGTCGGGATCGCCGGCCAAGAACAAGGCCTGGGCCGTTCTGAGCCGAGCCCGGCAGGCCTGCGGTCCGAGCGAAGAGCTGCTGATCGCCGAAGGCTCGGACTGGTTCTGGTGGTTCGGCGACGATCACACCGAGGAATTCGCTTTTCTTTTCGACAGCTACATCCGGGAAGCCTATCATCAAGCGGGGATCCGAGATGAGTGATCCGCTCGTCTTCCTTCTGGCAGTCCACAACCACCAGCCCGTCGGCAATTTCGTCTCCGTGTTCGAACAAGCGTTCGAGGACTGCTACCGTCCGTTCCTTCGGGAGCTCCGGACGCATCCGAACGTCAAGTTCACGGCCCACTATTCCGGACCGCTCCTGGAATACATGCGGGACAAAGAAGGGGAGTGCTGGGAGAGCCTCAAAGAAATGGTCTCCCGCGGCCAGGTCGAGCTCCTCGGCGGCGGGTTCTACGAGCCCATCCTGACCGTCATCCCAGAGGAGGACCGGTTGGGACAGCTCGGGATGATGTCCCGCTTTCTCGAGGAGAATTTCCAGGCGCGGCCGCGCGGCATCTGGCTGACGGAGCGGGTCTGGGAGCCGTCCCTGCCGCGCACCTTGGCTCAGGCCGGTATCGAATACACCCTCCTCGATGAAGAGCACTTCCACTACGCCGGCATCGGTGATATCCATTCTTATTACGTCACGGAAGACCAAGGTTATTCTTTGAAGCTCTTTCCCATCGACAAGAAGCTGCGCTATCTCATCCCCTTCCATGCGACGGCCGATATCGAAACTTATCTCCGGGAGATCGAAGAGAAGAACGGCCTGGCCATCCTCGGCGATGACGGCGAGAAGTTCGGGCTGTGGCCGGGCACGAAGACCTGGGTCTATGGGGAAGGCTGGTTGGTCCGGTTCCTGGATTTTCTCAAAGAAAAAAAGATCCGAACCTGCACCTACGCGGAAATCCTGGATGCCCGGCCTCCCGCGGGGCGGGTCTATCTGCCTCCCGCTTCCTATGAGGAGATGATGGAGTGGGTCCTCGAACCACGGGACGCCGCGGTCTTCAAAGATCTCAAGGCCAAGAACCCGCCGGAGGCGAGGCGTTACCTCCGGGGCGGGTTCTTTCGCGAATTCTTCCTCAAATATCCCGAATCCAATCTGTTGAACAAGCGCATGGTCCTGGTCTCGCGCCAGGTGAACCGGACCGCGGACGAAGAGGCCAAACGTGAACTCTACAAAGGCCAATGCAATGACGCCACCTGGCACGGCGTTTTCGGCGGGATCTACTTTCCGCATCTCCGCGAAGCCGCCTACGAGCATCTGTTAAAAGCCGAGCGGATGACCGCGATCGAGAGCGGCTGGCGGAAGATGGATTATGACCAGGACGGCCGCGATGAGGAGATCTTGAGAGATTCGACCTTCGGACTGATCGTCAAGCCGGCCTTCGGCGGAAGCCTCGTCGAAATCGATCATTATCCATCGTTCCGGAACCTGACCGACGTCCTGTCGCGCCGCAAAGAGTCCTATCACTCCCGTCAACCTCAAGGGACGGAACAAGGCAAAAGCATCCACGAGTTGGTCAAGGAATTTCCGGCGGGCTCCGAACGTCTGTTCCGCTATGATCGGCGCCCGCGCTTCTGCGCCCTGGACCATTTCTTTTCTCCGGAGACGTCGGTCGAAAAGTTCGAACGGGGCGACGACGAAGAACGGGGCGATTTCGTCGACCGCCCCTATGATCCCGAGGTCCAAGGAACGATCCTGCGCCTGCGCCGGGAAGGCCGGGTCAGGATCGGTGGAGACAGCCTCCCCATCCGGGTTTATAAGGAGATCGAGGTTAGAGGCCGAGACCTCATCGTCCGGTACCGGATCAAGAATCTCGCCGATCGACCGGCCGACCTTCTTTTCGCCAGCGAATGGAATTTTTATCAGATCCCGGAGGAGATCGCCATCGGCCCCGTCGAGACGACGCTCTGCGGAGGCCGTCTCCGGCTCGAGATCTTTCCGACGAAGAAACCCGGGTCCTTTTCTCTTCGGACGCTCTCCCAATCCGAGGAGGGCTATGATATAATTCACCAAGGTTTCTGCCTCCTTCCTGCGTGGCATTTCACCCTGTCCGGAGAGGAGGAATTCGTGGCCCATATCCGGCTGTCCGACCGTGATGCTGCGACATCATCATAAGGAGCACCTCAGCGCCAATGGCCGAGATCTTTGAAAAAACTCTCGTCATGATCCTCTGCGGCGGAAAAGGCGCACGCCTCTATCCTCTGACCCGGGACCGGGCCAAACCGTCCGTCCCGTTCCTGGGGACCTATCGGATCATCGATTTCAGCCTTTCCAACTGCCTGAATTCGGGCCTGCGCAAGATCGCCCTCCTGACCCAGTACAAATCGCTGTCGCTCGAGCGCCATCTGCGCAACGGCTGGAACATCTTCCATCCCGAGAGCCGCGGCTACGTCATCTCGCTCCCCGCCCAGGGCCGGGTGGGGGACCGCTGGTACGAAGGGACGGCCGACGCCGTGTTCCAGAACATCTACACGATCCAGCAGGAGAATCCCGAGGTGGTCCTGGTCCTCTCGGGCGATCATGTCTATAAGGCGGATTACCGGCAGATGCTCCGCTTCTTCAGCGACACGAAGGCCGACGTGGTCGTCCTGGCCAAGCCGGTACCCCGCGCGGAAGGGCGCCGGTTCGGCGTCATGCGGATCGAGGCGGACCGGCGGATCACGGAATTCCTGGAAAAGCCGAAAAACCCGCCGGCCCTCCCTTCGGACGAAAACCTGACCCTCGCCTCGATGGGCATTTATATCTTCAAAACGTCCAATCTGATCCGGGCCCTGATGCAGGACGCCAAGAACCCGAAGAGCAGCCATGATTTCGGCAAGGACATCCTCCCGCGCCTGATCCTGGATCACCAGGTCTACGCCTACCCTTACCAAGGCTACTGGGAGGATATCGGCACCATCGACGCGTACTGGAAATCCAACATGGCTTTCCTGGCCTCCGCCCCGCCCTTCGATATCCACGACGCGGCCTGGCCGCTGCGGACCTATCAGGGGCAGTTCCCGCCGGCATTCATCGACCGAAGCACGGTCCAAAGATCGATCATCGGAGCGGGCTGCCGAGTCCACCGTGCCGAGATCCGCTCCTCGATCCTCTCGCCTATTGTCCAGATCGGCGAGGACGCCCTCATCCAGGATTCGATCGTCTTCGCCGGAGCCCAGATCGGCCGAGGGGCCCGCTTGAAAAAAACGATCGTCGACAAGAACTCGATCGTTCCGGACGGGCTCGTCATCGGCGAGGACCCCGCCGCCGACGCCCGTTGGTTCAAGACCTACGGTGACGGGATCCGGCTCATCCCCAAGAACTGGAGGCTGGCTTGATCGAGCGCTTTCCGTTCCTGGCTCCGGACTTCCAGAGCCAAGAACCTCGAGAGCTGGCCCTTCTTTCGATCATCTCCCAGAGCTTCTTCCAGCCCTTCTCGATCGAGGACAATCTCCTGGTCATCCTGACCGCGTTGACCTCGGGCTCGGGCGTCGGATTCAACCGGGCGATGCTCTTCCGGACGGACGGCGACAAGCTGAAAGGCGAGGCTTGGCTCGGCCCCCGGTCGGCTGAAGAGGCCAAGACCATTTGGGAGGTTCTCTCCACGCCCGGCATCGGCTACGTCGAGATCATCGAGCACAACCGCCGGCTCCTGACGGGGCAAGCTGAATCCCTCAGCCAGATCGTGAAGCCCCTCGCTTATTCGCTGGCGCAGGACAACCTGACCATTCCCGCGACGTCCGCGGCCCGCAGGGAAATGCTGCTCGTCAAAAACGCCCGGCAGGAGCCGCTCGTCGATCCGAAGTTCCTCGAGGCGATCGGCGTCGAGGAATTCCTTTGCGTTCCCCTGTTCGCCCGGGACGAGATCATGGGTCTCATCATCCTCGACAACGCCTATACGAAACGGCCCATCGAATCCAAGGACATCAGACTGGCCAGTCTGTGCGGTTTGATGGCCGGGAACTACATGTACGCGACATTGCTCCACAATAAAATGATCGAGATGGAACACCTGGCGGCCCTGGGCGAAATGGCGGTGTTCATCACCCATCAGCTCCGCAACCCGCTGACGACGATCGGAGGATTCACCGACCAGCTCCTCACGGATCGGATTGAAGAAACCAAAAAACGCCGCAACCTGGAGATCATCCGGAAAGAGATCAGGCGTCTCGAAGACGTGGTGACGAAGCTGACCCTCTTTCTCAAGGTGGACGTTCGGAAAACCGTCCCCTTCGATCTGAAGGCCGCGCTGCTCAGCGTCATTCAGAATCCGGACCTCAAAATGAAGAGCCGCGACATCGAGGTCCTTGTGGACGTCGAGGAGCGTTTGCCCAAGACGCTCGGCGACCCGACCTATGTGGGGGAAGCTTTTCGCAATCTCATCGCCAACGCCTTGGAAGCCACGGCCCAGGGCGGCCAGGTCACGATCTTGGGCCGCCGCGAGGACCAGAACTGGGTCGTCGTCACCGTCCAAGACAACGGGAAAGGCATGCCGCCCTCCGTCAAAGACAAGCTTTTTGCGCCCTTTTTTTCAACCAAGGACAAGGGCATGGGTCTGGGCCTTCTTTTCGTCAAGCGGGTCATGGAAGCCAGCGGAGGCAGGATCGAAGTGGACAGCGAGGTCGGACGCGGCGCGTCTTTCCGGCTCTTTTTCCGAACCGCCGAAGAAGGGAGAACAGACGCATGAAAAAGATCCTCATTGTCGAGGACGAGGACGCCCTTTGTCTCCTGTACAAAGAGGAGCTGGCCCTGGACGGCTATGACGTGACGACGGCCGGCAACGCCGAAGAGGCTTTGTCCGCTCTGAATCGGGAGAAGTTCGATCTGATCATCACCGACATCCGGATGCCCGGCCGCGACGGCGTGGAGCTCATCACCGAGATCATGGGCCTGCGGAAGGACATCCCGATCATCATCAATACGGCCTATCAAAGTTACAAACAGGATTTCATGACCTGGGCCGCGGATGCTTATGTCGTCAAATCCTCGTCCCTGGCCGAGCTCAAGGCCAAGATCAGAGACCTCTTGAACAAATGAAATCCCAGCTGAGGAAGGACCATCTCAGTGGGCAATGGGTCATCATCGCTTCCGAGCGGAGCAAGAGGCCCGACGAATTCCGTTCCGTTCGCCCCGATAAAATGCAAGCGACGGATCCCGTATTCTGCCCTTTTTGTCGGGGGAACGAGGCCAAAACGCCCCAGGAGATCTTCGCCGTGCGTGACGACGGTTCGGCCCCGGATGCGCCCGGCTGGAGGGTCAGGGTCGTCCCCAACAAATTCCCCGCCTTGACCAGGGGAGAGATGCCGCGGAAAATGAGCCGGGGGATTTTCGAGTTCATGGCCGGAGTCGGGATTCATGAGGTCGTCATCGAATCGCCCGACCATGGTCTGGAAATGAGCGATCTGCCGATACGCCATCTCGGCGAAGTCCTCGGGGCCTACCGCCGGCGGGTTCAAAGCATCGAGACCGAAGCTCAGTATAAGTACATTCAGCTCTTCAAGAACAAAGGCCGGGAGGCGGGGGCATCGCTGAGCCATCCCCATTCCCAGATCGTGGCGATGCCGATCATCCCCCGGCGGATCAAGGAGGAGATCTACGGCGCGGACCGTTTTTACGATCGGTCGGGAGAGTGCATTTTCTGCCGGACGATCCGGGAGGAACAGGCGGCCGAAGAGCGTCTCATTCTAGCCAACGATCATTTCGCCGCATTCGCCCCGTTCGCCTCGCGTTTCCCGTTCGAAATGCGCATCTTTCCCTTGCGCCACGAGCCCTCGTTCTCAGCGGTTCGGGACGAGGAGCTGCTCAGCCTCGCCGAGATTCTCAAAGTCGTCTTGACGAAGTTGAAAACCGTCGTCTCCGACCCGCCCTACAACCTCGTCCTGCATCAATCTCCCCATCCCGACCAGGCCCGGAAAGACTGGCCCCGGCTCGCCCGGATTTGTCACTGGTATCTGGAGATCCTCCCCGTCCTGACCCATATCGCCGGATTCGAATGGGGGACGGGCTATTATATCAACCCGGTCCCTCCCGAAGGGGCGGCAAAATTTCTTCGGGAGTGAGCGGGGAGAGGGAGGCGTCCCATGAACAGACCGGTCATTGGCCTTTGTCTGCTTTTGATGACCGCCGGGGCCGCTTCAGCCCAATATTATTTCGACTACCCGACCTATAAAAAATTCGAGATCGGCGTCTGCGGCGGCGTTGCTCTGAGCAACGCCCCTTTCGCCGCGACGATGGCGTACCAGGACCATTGGAGCGATCTTCTTCTTGTCTCCGTCACCGAAGCCTCCGACATTTCCCTGAAAGCCAGAGCGAGTCTCCCATTCGGCCTTCATGTCTCCTATTTCTTCACTCCCAGGATCGGGATCCGATTGGAGGTTGGACAGCAACGCTCGGATGTTTCGGCCTTGACCGACTTCGCCTTCAGCTGGACTTGGGCGGACGGCCGGTATTTTCAAAATCAGCGCACCTGGGAAGGGACAGGCCGGGCGACGACCTTGCCGGTCGGTCTGGATCTCATCTGGAAGAGGAGGTTCGGCCGCCACGAAGGGTTCTTTGCCGGAGGGCTTTCTTGCTATCGTCATACGTTTTGGGCTGAATCCTCCTTCGGCTACGGGATCAGCAAGATGTCCGCCGACGGCTCCGAACAATATATCGATGCCCTGCGCGTCGGGCTGAGAATTCCGAAAATGTCCTGGACATCCTTCGGGTTCAACCTCGGTCTCGGACTGAACATCAAACTGTCCGGCCTCGTCGGGGTCCGGATCGAAGGGGGATATTGGTTCAGTCCCAAAAAGCGGGCCGCCCTGCAATTCGTTAAAGGGGACTACGACGGCGTCTTCTTCGGCAACATCAAAGGGATCAACTTCAACGACGGAGATATCCAGTTGCTTACGGCCGGCTTCAATCCGAAGATGCCGACCTCAGTGCGCTTGAATCCCTCGTTCATCCGCCTCGCCCTCGGACTCGTCTTTTCCCTGGGCAGCGCGGAATATTGATTTTCTCTCTGGATCCGGTTAACATGTCGTTTTTTAGGAGCCATGGTTGAAAAGACTCGGCGCATTGGTCCTCTCCCTGTTGTTGGCGGCGTCTTTGAGTTACTCCCAGAAAATCGCCGTCAAATTCGGAGGGGGAATGGGCTATTCATCCGGAGGCGATTTCGCCTCGGGACTCCTCGGACTGACGAATTATCTCCGCGACGAATACGCCGGCATGAGCGGCGAATTTTCGGCTCCTCATTCCGGTCTGTGCTTGAGCGGAGAGATCATCTTCTCTTTCCGGAAGGACATGGGCATCGGCTTCGGTATCGGCTATTTCGGACTGTCCAAAGAAGGGACCGTGACCTATGCCTTCAACGGCCTGACGGCCGAAGAACGGCTTCGTCCGAAATTCGACGTCATCCCCGTGACGATCAATTTTCACTATCTCGTCCCGCTTTCGAACGCGTTCCGCCTGGATCTGTCGGTGGGGGTCGGCGGCTACCTGACGAGGCTCGATTGGAACTTCCAAACGGACCTCAGCTTGCAGCTTCCCGAGGATCCCGATCAGGTCTTCAACGGCTCGGATGCTCTCGTTTTCGAATCCGGCCGCAGGTTCGGCCTCGGCCTGCACGGCGGAGCCGGCCTCGAATACGCCCTTTCTCCGGGATTCGCCGTCTGCCTCAATCTCACCGGCCGTCTCGCTTCGGTCAGCGGCTTCAACGGCTCCTGGACGGAGGAGGGGAGCGGCGATTTCTGGGATTTCTCCGACAGCGGAACGGACGCCCAGATCTGGTCATACGACTGGAGACCCTACCATACGACCTATTCCCAGCTGGTGGTGCAGAAAGAGGCTCCCGCTGGGATGACCATCTCCAACGCGCGCCACGCCAGGCTGGGGCTGTCGGGGTTTTCGGCGACGATCGGGATCAAAATCGGCTTCGGACGCTGACCGGAAACGTTCGCTCTTCCCGGATGTTCTGATACAGAAGGACGTATTCCTGCGCGGCGCGTTCCCAGGAAAAATCGCAGGCCATGGCGTTCTGGACCAAACCCGCCCAGGCGCGCTTGTGGGCATAGAGCTTGAGCGCCCGCTGGACGGCCTGGATCAGCGCCGGCGGCGAGCACGCTTCGAACTTGAACCCGTTTCCGCGGCCGTCGGCGGCGTCGTATTCGCGGATGCTGTCGTCCAATCCGCCGGTGGCCCGGACGATGGGGATGGCCCCGTATTTCAAGCTGTACATCTGGGTCAAACCGCACGGCTCATAGCGGGAGGGCATGAGGAACATGTCGCTGCCGGCATAGATCTTATGGGCCAGCCGGTCATCGAAGGCGATCTTGAGCCCGAAGAAGGACGGAAAACGGCGGCGGGCCGTTTCGAGCGACTCCTGGATCTCGGCTTCTCCCGTGCCCAGGATAACGAGTTGGACCCCAAGGGGGAAGAGGCCGCCGAGCGCCTCGATCAGCATGTCGAGACCCTTCTGGCCGGCGAGACGCGAGACCATACCGATGACCGGGAGATCTTTTTTGGCCGTGGGCAAACCGAAGGCTGTCTGGAGGTCTTTCTTACAGACCTCCTTTCCCTTGGGATCGGAGGCAGTGAAGGGGGCGGCGATCAAAGAATCCTTGGCCGGATCCCAGGCGGCGTAATCGACGCCGTTGAGGATCCCGGTCAGGACGTCGCTTCGTTTCCGGAGCAGGCCGTCCAATCCGCAGCCGAACTCCGGCGTCTGGATCTCGCAGCTGTATCGATAGCTGACCGTGCTGATCGCCGTGGCATAGAGAATACCGGCCTTAAGAAAATTGACCTTGCCGAAGAATTCGAGGCCGTCCATGTCGAACAGGCTTTCCGGCAGGCCGATGGTCTTGAGAATGTCCCGCTCGAAAAGCCCTTGGTAGGCCAGGTTATGGATCGTGCACAGGGACTTGGTGGTCTGGAAAAAGGGATCTTGGCCATAGATCGATTTCAGATAAGCCAGGGCGATGGCGCTCTGCCAGTCGTGGACATGGATCACGTCGGGGGCGAAATCCATGGCTTTGAGCGCGGCCAGGGACGCTTGGGAAAAAAAGGCGAACCGCTGGCCGTTGTCTTTATAATCTCCGGCCGCCGTACCGTAGAGCCCGTCGCGATCGTAGAACGCGGGCTTATCGATGAAATAAACGGGGACTCCGCTCTCCGCGGACTCCCAAACGGTGAACACGTCCTCCTGACCGGCCCAATGGAACGGCAGACGATCGGCGACCTTGAGAAGAGGAAAGCCTTTTTTCTGGACCTCCCGGTAAAGAGGCATGAAGATCCTGACCTCAAGACCCAGCTTGGCGAGAAACCGGGGCAGGGACCCGGTCACATCGGCCAGCCCGCCCGTCTTGGCGAAGGGAGCGACTTCGGAAGACAAAAAAACGATTTTCATGGTCCGTCATCTTAGCATAAAAGCGGAACCTTGCCAAAATCGCCGAGACCCACTAAGATGAAGACGCCATGCAAAAAGTGACGGCGGCCGTTATC
Organism: Candidatus Aminicenantota bacterium; assembly: GCA_030691735.1. Classification (GTDB taxonomy): domain Bacteria; phylum Acidobacteriota; class Aminicenantia; order Aminicenantales; family UBA4085; genus JAPKZI01. The sequence continues at coordinate 21,987 of JAUYDS010000120.1, read as the reverse complement.
GAAAAGGACGGAGCCGTCCTGATCGCGCGGCGCAAAAAAACCGACCGGTTCGGGGGCGTCTGGGAATTCCCGGGCGGAAAGCTCGAGCCCGGAGAAATCCCGGAAGACGGCCTGCGCAGGGAGCTGAAGGAAGAGCTCGGGGTGGAGACCTCCGTCGGGCCGTTCCTGGGCGGTTTTCCCTACGTTTCCGCTCACTTCGCCATCGAGCTGTTGGCGTTTCGCGTCATAATCCTGGGCGGAGAGATCGTTCTCAACGACCACGATGAGATCCGCTGGGTTCGGACCGCCGACCTCGGGGATTTTGACTTCGCCAAGCCCGATCTCCCCCTGGTCGGGCTCCTGCTCGGAAGGCCCTTCGATCAAAGCCAATGAACGAACCCGCCGTCATCCTCCACAAGGGCAAAGACAAGGCCGTCCGCAACCGCCACCACTGGATCTTCTCCGGAGCGGTCCGGTCCCTGCCCGAATTCGAGAACGGCGGCATCCTTCCTGTGCGCAGCGCGGACGGCGAATTTCTAGGCCGGGCCTATGTCAATCGCGACTGCTCGATCCTCGGCCGGATGCTCAGTTTCGACGATCGCCCGCCGCTTGAGGTGCTCGAAGAGAACATCGAGCGGGCTATCGCGATGCGAACGTCCTTTTTCGACGCGTCGACGACGGCCTGCCGGCTCATCAACGGGGAAGGGGATGGAGTTCCCGGGCTTATCGCCGACCGGTACGGTGACATCCTCGTCATTCAGGTTTCCACGCTGGGCATGGACAGGCTGAAACCGTTCGTGCTGAACGTCCTGGCGAAGGCGACGAGGCCGCGCTCCATCTACGAGCGGTCCAGTCTCCCCTCGAGGCGCGGGGAAGGATTGCCGATGTTCGAGGGCCTGCTGGCCGGAGATCCCGTTGGCACGGTCGAGGTCCTGGAGAACGGGCTCCGTTTCCGTGTCGATGTCATCCAATCCCAGAAAACCGGGTTGTATCTCGACCAGCGCGAAAACCGACGCCTGGTCAGGTGGTTGGCGGCCGGCCGCAGGGTTCTCAATGCGTTCTCCTATACCGGGGGATTCTCCGTCTTCGCTCTGGCCGGCGGAGCGGCGTCGGCCGACAGCGTGGATATCTCCGAACGAGCGATCGGGCTGGCCCGCGAGAACTGCGCGCTCAACGGATTCACGGGGGAAAACGCGCGCTTTCACGTCGCCGACGTCTTCGACTTCATCCGGAACCATCCCTTGGACTACGACCTGGTCATTCTCGATCCACCGGCCTTCGCTAAAAAGAAAAGCGAGGTCGTGCCGGCCTGCCGCGGCTATAAAGATATCCACCGGATCGTTTTCCAAAAGGTCCCCCGGCCGTGTCTCGTCCTGACGTTCTCCTGCTCTTTTTTTGTCGATGAAACGCTCTTCCGACAGGTTCTCTTCCAGGCCGCGAGCGAAGCGGCAAGGAACGTGAGGATCCTTCAGCGGCATCATCAGGCCTATGATCATCCGGTGAACATCTTTCACCCGGAGACCGACTATCTGAAAGGATTTTTACTCTACGTCGATTGAACGAGGAGGACGATACGCCCCATGGAACACTCCCAGGATCTGAAAAAGGCCTTCGCCAGCGCCCGGTTTACCGGAGCGGCTTTCGTCGTCTGCCTCTTTGTCTATCTGGTGCTTGTCGAGCTCGTCAAATCCAGTTATAAGCCCTTTGTCGGATTCGCCTCGATCAAAGACGTCCAAACCCTCCGGATCGTTCTTTTCGCCGCGGCCGCGGCCTTGTCCGTCCTGAACCGAGTCATCAACGGCCGGTTCCAGAAAAAAGGGGGCGGTGCTGATCACGCGGAGACGGTCCAGACACTGTTTCGGACCGCCCTCATCTCGCTGACCCTGGCCGAAATGCCGGCCATCCTCGGCCTGGTCCTTTTTGTCCTCGCCGGACTTGACAAGGACTTCTATGTGCTCTTCTTCGTTTCCCTGGTCCTGATCTTCATGTATTTTCCCCGCTTGAAGAATTGGGAAGCGTATCTCGCCGACCGGCCGGTCGCCTGCCGGCTCTAAGGACCGAAGATGAAGATCCGCTTTCTGGGCGCGGCCGGTCAAGTCACCGGGTCCCGCTATCTCCTCGAAACCGCCGGGATGAAGGTCCTTGTGGATTGCGGGCTCTATCAGGAGCGGCCTTATCTCGCTCGGAACTGGGAGCCCTTTCCCGTGCCTCCGGATGAGATCGACGTCATGCTCCTCACCCATGCCCACCTGGACCACTCCGGATATATTCCCCGGCTCGTCAAAGAAGGATTCTCGCGAAGGATCCTGGCCACGGGGCCTTCGATCGAGTTGGCCGAGATCGTCCTTCTCGATACGGCCCACATCCAGGAAGAAGACGCGGCCTTCAAATTGAAGCGCCACAAGAGGGAAGGCCGGATCGGGCCCCACCCCGAGATCCCTCTATACACCGTCGAAGACGCGCGGAGGTCATTCGCGGCCTTCGAGTCCGTGGCCTATCTGCAGCCGGTCCGGCTGAACGACGGGCTCACCGTTCGCTTCCACGACGCGGGTCACATTTTGGGCTCGTCCATGCTGAGCCTCGAGGTCCGGGAGAACGGACGGCCTTGCCGGGTCATTTTTTCCGGAGACATCGGCCAGTGGAACCATCCTCTCGTCCATGACCCGTCCGTTTTCGACTCTGCCGACTTCGTGGTCATGGAGTCGACCTACGGTGACCGGACCCATGATGACCCCGCCGGGATCGAGGTCATGCTCGAACGGATCATCAATGAGACCGTCGGCTTGGGGGGAAACGTCCTCATCCCGGTCTTCGCCCTGGAAAGGGCGCAGGAGCTGTTGTTTTACCTGGGCAATCTGATCCGGGCCGGCCGCGTCCCGCGCCTTCCCGTTTTCCTGGACAGCCCCATGGCCACCGAAGTGACCAAGGTCTTCGCCCATTATCCCGCCTATCTCGATCCCGAGGCCGTTCGGGCTCTTCAGTCCGGCCGTCAGCCGTTCGATTTCCCGGGCCTCAAGGTGATCACTTCCATCGAAGAATCGAAGGCCGTCAACAACGTCAAAAGGCCTTGCGTCATCATGGCCGGCTCCGGGATGTGTACGGGAGGGCGGATCAAGCACCATCTCAGCCTGAACATCCAGCGCCCGGAATCGACGGTCCTCTTCGTCGGCTACCAGGCGGCCGGCACTCTCGGCCGGCAGATCCTCGAGAAGCGACCCGAGGTCCGCATCAACGGCCAGATCCTCCGGACGAAAGCCCGAATCGCCCAGATCCAAGGATTTTCCGGTCATGCCGACAGGGACGACCTGTTGCGATGGCTGGAAACGTTTAGGACGGCGCCCAGGCGCCTGTTCCTGACCCATGGGGAAGAGGAGGCCTCGCTCCGCCTGGCCGCGTTCCTCGCCAACGAAAAACGCTGGCAGGTCACGGTGCCGCGCTACAAAGAGATCTTCGATCTTTAAAAGGAAATCGCCCCCTTAGAGCGGCGGCGCACGGGCGCCTGAAAAGTGTCCGATCTACCTCTTCTTTTTCAATCGATCCCAATAGATCGCAGAGATATTCTCCAGAAGGTCCCGAATATCGTGATACCGTTGAATCCAAAGCTGAACGATCGCTTCTTGACCCCTCGAGATATGAAGCTGTTCGATCTTTCCGTTGGTACTGCGGGTGAGGACCATGGCCGCGTGCTTCTCGCCGCGTTGGCACTTGCAGCCCGGCTTTCCGCAGACTTGCTGGCGGATGGTGGGAGTGGCGCGAAGGATCCCTCCGCCCGAAATGATGGGTTTGAGTTTGGACCGGCACTCGCGTTCGGTTCGGGTCGTCCCGGCAGGGCGCATCACGTTATCTCCTGGCTGTTATATTCATAACATAACAGATTGGAGAACGTCAAGTGTTTTTTTCGAATGCGAGAACGCTCGAAAGAGCTTCCGCTGCCGAAACCGACTCTCTTCTTCAGGCGGACATCATCCCGTAACTCTTCGAGGGGCGCCATCAGGGCGAATTCAAGAGGCCAGCCGGCGGGTGGAGAGGCTTCGTTCTGCGTAGAAATTGATCCGAAACGAATTCGATTTCCGCGGGATCATCATGCAGGAGTCATTGAGATCGACCCCGATGGCCGCCGCGTCCACGCGCGAGAAAAGAAAGCGCTGCTCTTCGAGCGGCCAGCCTTTATAGCCCGGGCTGAACCGCTTGCTCGGCCAGAGACCCAACCCCAGCGCTTCATCGACGATCCGCCCTTCGACCTGCCGGAACGTTTGGACGACCGCCTCCGACCCGAAGGCGTCCAGAACGAGCCCTTGGAGCATATCGCCCTCCCGGAACGCCCGTTGGACCTCGGTTTCGAGCGCCGGACCGATGGTCACTACGCCGAGCGCCACTTTGACCGCTTCATCAAAAACGGGATGCCCGTTCGTTTCGTCACGGTCGATGATCGTATACGCCGCCCGAGGCCGGAGAAGGACCGGCATCGTCCCTTCAGCCTGGTGGAGAAGCTCCCTCAGGGAAGGCGACGCCGACCGCAGCCCACCGCGGCTTCCGACACGGACGCAGATCTTCTCCTGGTTCCAGCGGAACGTGAAGTCCTTAAGAACGACCTGCGCGTTCATGACGGCCTTCGTTCTAAAAACATCGTGATGACGCTCCTCGAGAAGGCCGCCGATGTCTCCATTTCGTTCAGCCGATCTTCATTTCCGGCAAGACGCCGATCCCGATCGACTGGGCGTCGTTCCTCATGATCGCTTGAAGCTCCTTTTGGAGAGCGGGATCGACCAGGTTCGGAGACGTTTCGCCGAGGATCCGCTCGAGACGGTCGTGAGCCCGTTCGGCCATGGATTTCCGGCCAAGTCCGACCCAGGCTTCATAGGTGTCCCGATCGGCCAGCGTCGTGAACATGTGTTCGACCCTGTACCACTTTCGGGTGTGGGGCAAGGTCAGGAATTGGTTTTCCGGCCCCAGGGCTTCGAACAGGCGCAGGGCGAGAGGTTCGTCGCGCTGGGCGATCCCCCCGATCAACCGGTAGGCCATGCCGCAGATCTCGTTGTCGATCAAGAGTTTTTCCAAGCTCTGGGTGCTCTCGAAATCCATCATCCCCGCGCCCGAGACGACGTTGACGCCGGCCAGCGCGGCCAGGACGGCGCCCATGCCGGATTCTAGTCCCGCCTGGGAATCATTGATCTTGGCGTCGCTGAGGCCCATGTAGGCGTGGGTCGGCAGCTTGAGATATTTGCCGATCTGGGCGTAAGCCATATCGATCATCATCGTCTCGATCGCCCCCATAGGGGTCGTGCCTTTCCTCATATCGAAACCCGCCGGCGAGCCGCCGAAGATCACGGGTGCGCCTCGTTGGGCCAGCTGGCAGATGACGAGGCCTGCCAGATTCTCGGCGACGTGCTGGACGAGGGTGCCGGCCAGCGTCACCGGCGAAGTCGCGCCGGTCAAGCCCATCGAGATGAGCTCCGAGGGGATGCCGGCCCGAGCGCAGTCGATGAGGCTTTGGGCGGTCAGGTGGCTCCATTTCAAGGGAGGGGAGGGGCAGGCATCAAAGACGGCCAAGGGCTTTCGGCGGAGCTCCTCAGCCCCGCCCCGGACGGCGGCCAGCATCTCGAACATCGGGCGAAATCCCGCCGTCCGGAAGAGGCCGGTCACGATGGGCTTCGAACAAAGCTGAAGGCCGACGAAGAGCCGATAGCTGTCGGCGATGATCTCCGGGACATCCGAGGCGATCAGGGCCGTGCTTTGAAAATGGAGATTCTCGCAGCTGTCCGTCAGGCGGGCCATTTGGACGAGATCGGCAGTCAGGGGCAGCCGCTCCTGCTGGGTGGCGTGGTCGAGGATCCTGACCGCGGCCGAGCCCGGATCGAAGTGGACGTTGTCGTGGCCGATGACATATTCCTTCTCGCCGGTCCGGTCATAGAGTCTGACCGTCAAGGGGGTCGCCTCGAGGGAATCCTCGATGAGCTTCCGATTGATGAGAACTTTGAGGCTCGTCTCGTCGGTCGGCATCCCGGCTTCCTTGAACAGGATCCGGGCCTCGGCGTTCTCGACGAAAACGCCATGCCGTCCGAGGAGGAGAATGGCCTCGTCGATGATTTTTTCAATGAAGGGACGGCTGAGCAGCTCGGTCTTGGGGCGCATGGTGCGGATCATCCGAGCCTCCGTTTCGGTCCGAGCGCGACGGCCAGTTTGACGGCGGCCAGGGCGTTCTCGCCGTAGCCGTCGGCGCCGATATCCTCCGCCCATTTCCGGGTTACGGGCGCTCCGCCGACCAACACTTTAAACCGTCCGCGCAGCCCTCTCTCTTTCAGCATCTCGATCAGGCGGCGCTGGTTGAGCATCGTCGTGGTCAGCAGCGAGGACAGGCAGATGAGGTCCGCTCCCGTCTCCTCGGCCGCCTCGATGAACCTCGCCAGCTTGACGTCAGCGCCTAGGTCGAGCACATCGAAACCGTTGGCCGAGAGCATCGAAGCAACCAGGTTCTTGCCGATGTCGTGGATGTCGCCCTCGATCGTGCCGATAACCACCTTTCCTCGCAAAAACGCTTCCGCGCGGGCGGCGGCGAGGGCGGGCTTGAGGACGGCCAGGGCGGCCTTCATGCATTCGGCGCTGCTGATGAGCTCGGGCAGGAAGTACTCGCCACTTTCCCAGAGCGCCCCGACCTTCTGAATCCCGGGAATGTAGCCTTTCTCGATGACCTCATGCAGGTCGAGGGACTCGGCCAGGGCTTTCGCGGCCAAAGCTTCGGCCGCGGCCCTGTCGCCTTCGACGATGGCCGCCGTCATCGCGGCCAAAAGACGGTCTTTGGACTCCATGTCGTCTCCTTGTCCGCGGAATCCTCGTTCCACGCGATTATTTCCAGGTTTTAAATTCCAAAGCTTCGATGAAGAGCTCCTGAAAGTCGGCGCCCTTGGCCAGGCTCACGTGTCGGACCTTCCTCGCCAGGATCTCGCAACGGGCGCGTTCGGGCCGCGACAACAGCAGGGCTCGGGCGCCAGCGAGCGAGGAATTCCCGACAAAATGGATCCGGCTCCGGTCGAAGCGCGGGAGCAGGCCCAACTTGACGCTGTTGGGGATGTTGAGATAGTTTCCGAACGCGCCGGCGACGTAGATCCCGTCCAGGTCGGCCGTGGTCATCGAATTCTCGTCGAGCAGCATCCGGATGCCCGTCTTTACGGCCGCCGCGGCGAGTTGAACTTCCCGGACGTCTTTCTGGCTCAAGGCCAGACCGTTCGTCAGAGCGATTGTCTTAGAAGGGGATCGAATATGGCCTTGCGGGCTGAGGAGCCCGCCGTCCAGGGCGCCGGCGATGATGTCGATGAGACCCGTGCCGCAGACGCCCTTGGCCGGCTGCCCGGCGATCGTTTCCAATCTCAGCCCATCCTGGCGATATCTGGCCTTATAAACGGCGCCGGGCAGCGCCAGCATTCCGCAGCTGATCGTCATCCCCTCGAAAGCCGGTCCGGCGGCCGTCGAGGTCGTCGTGAAGCGACGGCCTTTCTTGATGACGATCTCGCCGTTCGTCCCCAGATCAATGAACAGGAAATTCCCGTCCTGATGCTCCAGGTCGATGGCGGTCAGGCCGGCGGCGATGTCGCCCCCGACGAAACTCTGGATGTTCGGAGCGAGATAAACGCGGCCCCTGGGATGAATGGCCAGGCCCGTTTCGTCCGCGGGCAGGGCGGGGAGGACGGAAAAGAGGGCGGCGTAGGGCGATACGGCGAGGGTCGCGACCGGCAAACCCAGAAAGAGGTGACTCATGGCCGTGTTCCCGGCCACGACGGCTTCGTAGACGGTCTCGGACGCCACCTGATTCGTTTGGAGCAACCCCGTGATCAGTTCGTTGAGACCGCCGACCACCGCGGCGCGCAGCTCTTCCATCTTGTTGGGATCGGCGAAGGCTGCCGTGATCCTGGACACGACATCGGCCCCGAATTTCACTTGAGCGTTGAGCCCGGCGGCCGAATCGACGATCGTCCCCCCGTTGAGATCGATGAGCTCGACGACGACGGTCGTGGTTCCAAGGTCGACGGCGATGCCGAAGTTCCGGCCGGTCGTATCTCCCGGCTCGAGAGAGATCCATTCTCGGTTCTGATATAGAACCGCCGTCATGTCGGTGTCCGCCGTGTCGACGGACGCGATCCGGGTCAGCTCCTTCAACGTCTTCACCGATCCGGGCAGCCGGGATCCCGAAAACCGCCCGGCGATCGAATCCAGAAAAGCGCGCGGAGAGGTCAGATCGGTGGTCGGCCGGGTCAAGCGGATCTTGCGGACCGCGGGATCCAAGACCAGGGTCCGTCCAAGACCCCGGCTGAGCACGGGCATCTCGGGAAGCCGCGAGCCGGCGGGAACGCGGACGACGAGATCGCCTTCGACGCGGTAGCGGCAGGCGAGCCGATGATTCGGAGGCAGGTGCCGCCTCGCCAGCAAGACCCGCTCCTCCTCGTTCGGCTCGGGAAGGTCGCCGCGGACGATCTCGACAAAACATTTTCCGCACATTCCCCGTCCGCCGCAATAGAGGCTGAGGCTGATGCCCGCCTCTTCAAGGACGTCCGACAGCTTGCGTCCGAACGGGACTTTAATGACGAGGCCCTCGGGCATAATTTTCAGCGTTCGGTTCATGTCCGGTCTCCCTCGACAAGCGCTTTCCGACTCTTGGCGTTCCAGAAAAAATAAGCCGGAAGACCGGCGCAGATCACCGCCGCGCCGGCCAGAGACTGGACCGGCCGGGAGAAGAACACGGCGATGAAAATGGTCAAGTTGATCAAGACATACACGGCCGGCAGGACCGGGTACCCCCAGACCTTGAACGGCCGTTCGCGGCCGGGCGCCTTGCGACGGAGGACGAACACGGCAAAACCCGTGGCGGCGAAAAAGAGGACCAGGGCGAAAGCCACGTACTCGATCAGGCTCTGATAGGTCCCGGTGAAGCAGAGGAGAGCCGACCAGATCATCTGGGCGAGGATGGCGTTGGCCGGAACGCGATATCGCGGATGGACATTGGCCAGGCTTTTAAAAAACAGTCCATCCCTGGCCATGGCGAACGAGACGCGCGGACAGAAAAGGATGTTCGCGCTCAAGCAGCCTAAGACGGCCGCCGCGATGAATGCGGAAAAGAGGAGGGCGCCGTCCGGCCCGAAAAGCCCGGCCGCGGCCGTTTCGCCGATGCGGATGACTCCACGCATGCGTTCCACCGGAAGAGCCATACTATAAACTATATTCGCCAGCAAATAAAGCGCCGTGACGGCCGCCGTGCCGAGGACGAGCGCCCGGGGGATCGTTCGAGCGGGATTCCGGACCTCTTCCGCCGTGCAGTTCACGGAGTACCAACCATCGTAGGTCCAGAGAACCGCAAGAAAGGCCGCTCCGAACATCGACAAAGAGGGGAGGGGTCCTTTCGGAAAAAACGGGGCCAAATTCCGTAAGCCGGGCTTTTGGCCGATCACGAAGCCGAGCCCGGCGAACGCGGCCAGGGCGGCCAGGCGGAGCGCCGTGAACAGGTTCTGGAAACGGACCCCGCTCTGAATACCGAAATAGTTGAGGACCGAAAGGACGACGATCGAAATGACGGCAACAACATGGCCCACGCTCGGATGAAGCTGCAGCGGACCGAAAGACAAACGGAACAGATCGTTCGCTGGGGATAGAGAGGGAAGAAACGACCCGAGATTTTCGGCGAAGCCCATGGCCAGAGCGGCGATCCCTCCGCCGCCGATGATCCAGAAAAAAGCCCAGCCGTAGAGGAAGGAAAGACTGCGACCATAAGCTTCTCTTAGATAGACGTAGGGGCCACCCGACCCCGGAAAGAGAGTTCCGAGCTCCGCATATGTCATGGCGCCTATGATCGTCAGAATACCGCCGACAGCCCAGACGATCCAGATCAGTCCGGGCGATGGCAGATCGCCAGCGATGATCCCCGTCGTCAGGAAAATTCCCGAACCGAAGACGGACCCGATGACGAGGAAAACGGAATCGGCGAGACCGAGCCGGCGCGCCAGTTTCGTCATCTCCGCTCTCGAATTCATTTTTTACATCGTAACATATTGAATCTTATATAATTATCTACGTTTCATTTGTAAATTACCAACGATTATAAGCGAATATTCCTAATACAGCAATAAGCGGCCTCGTAAATTCAACCTATTTTCATCGAGGAGAGCAGAGGTTATCTTGCTCTCGGCGCGGAAAATTCTATGACGCTCCGATTTTTGATCGTCGATTCATGCCTTCTTTGTCAATTATTTTACACAAAGTATTTTAATTCCTATATGTCCGATATAATTAATATTATATTTATGCCAGAAAACCCCAGGCTTTTAAGCCTGGGGATGAATGCCACCCGGAGCGAAGCGAAGGCCAGTCATCTTTATGGCCCAAAGCCCCGGTCTTTAGGCCGGGGAGTTTTCATTTTTAGGTCCGCTCGGATTTATATTGGCCTAGTTCTCATGAGCCGAATGATTCAAACTCTTTCATGCAGCTCTACTAAATCAATAAGACTATACGCTCACATCACAATTTTACATTCAATTTCTTCTAGCTCATTGCAGGCATTTATAACCCGTTGATAACACAATATATAGCGTATATGTCGGCCGGCCGACACAAGCTGTAAAAAAATGCTTGATTTCGCTAAGAATTTTATGTATCGTAGCCATCTCAGTGAAAACAACAAATCGTTCGGACGGAGCCTCGTTTTGATCGTCGCTGTGACCAATCAAAAAGGCGGGGTAGGGAAGACCACCACGGCCGTAAATATTTCCGCGGCGCTCGCGCTAAACGGACGGCGCGTGCTTCTTGTGGATACCGATTCCCAAGCGCACAGTACGAAATCCTGCGTCAGAGACACAGAGCATAATGAAAAATCCTTATATGATGTTTTGATGCATCCGGAAATTAAGATCCAGAGCGCGGTCATGAAATCGACTGTGCCTGGGTTAGATGTGGCCATCTCGAGGATGTCGATGGCCAAGCTCGAAGCCTCGCTCCTCGGCCAGATCGACGGTCATTTTCGGTTGAAGGATGTCCTCGAGCCGGTCCGCGACCGCTACGACTTCATCTTCCTTGACACGCCGCCAACCCTGGGTCTTATCACTTTGAACGCGCTGGTCGCGTCGTCACATCTTTTGATCCCGATTCAATCCTCCTATCTTTGTCTCGAAGGAACCGATGACCTGCTGGAGACCATTGAGAAGGTGAGGCGCGTGGCCAATCCGAGCCTTCAGATCCTGGGCGTGTTGATCACTCTTCATGACACCCGAACGAACATCGCCAAGGATGTCGTGGAAAGGATCCAACGGGTCTTTGGGGACAAGGTCTTTCATACCCGTATTTCAAAGAGCGTTAAGATCGAAGAAAGTCCGGCCTATAAAGAATCGATTTTCACTTATGCGGCCACCTCGACCGGTGCTCTCCAATATCGAAAAGTGGCCGAGGAGATTTTAGACCGTGCAAAAAAATAAGCGATCGGGACTTCCGGATACTATCGGAATGCGGCACGATACGCACTTCGTCGAATTCATATCTAATAAGGTGGCGGCTCCGCTCGTCCGGATGATCTCCTTGGAACGCATCGAACCTAATCCCCGGCAGGCCCGGAGCGAACTCGGCAATATCGACGAGCTTATGAATTCGATAAAATCCAAAGGAGTATTGGAGCCGATCCTCGTCCGCCCGAGGGGCGAGAAGTATGAGATCATTGCCGGAGAACGCCGTTTTGTCGCCACCAAAAACGTCGGCCTCAAAGAGATCCCGTGCATCGAAATGAACGTCACGGACAACGAAGCGATGGAGATCTCGCTCATCGAGAACCTGCAGCGAAAAGACCTGGACGTTTTCGAAGAGGCCGACGGCCTCAAATCCCTCATGGACACATACGGTTATAGTCATGCCCAGATCTCCGAGAAGATCGGCAAAGCCCGCTCGACGATCACAGAGATCATCAACATCAGCAAGATCCCGTTTCCGGTCCGCAAGCTGTGCGTCAACTCGTCCATCGACAAGAACAGGAGCATCCTCATCGAGATCTCCAAGCTCAAAGACGAATCAGAAATGAAGGGCATGATCGAAAAGATCCACGAACGAGGCCTCAAACGAGAAGACACAAGGGATCTGGGCAAACTTCTTAAAGGCAAAGACGACGGCAAGAAAAAGCCCAAATATTATATTTTTAACTACAGCCCGAAAGATGACCGTTCCTATAGCGTCCGTATCGAATTCAAAAAAGAATCCGTCAGCCGCCAGGAGATCATTCGTATCCTCGAAGATCTTCTGTCCAAACTAAAATCCTCGCAATAAGACAAACTAAGCAGATCAAGTCGTTCTCATCGTAAAATCTTTTTGTCAATATTTCTTCTAAAAGCAGTTTTTTTCTACTCAATGGACGGCTTCATTGATTCAAATTTCTTTTTAGGCTCCGTCGGACAAACCTTAAATGTAAAATAGCAGGGGTTTTAATATGAGAGGAAAAATTGTTCCCGGCGCCTGTTCAGGCGCTCGAATATATTAGTTTACATAATATTACTTATGCGACCCAATACTAGCTATTTTTATATATCATTTATTATCAATTAGATACGTACATTTTAATATTGTTGAAATGTTCCAAGACGACAATTTGTGCAGCTGTGGATTTCGGAGTCTATGGGTTGGGCCTACTTTTTCGACATAAAAGCCTTGACCTTCGCTTCCTCTCCGCCTAAAGTCAGAAATTTATCGAAGAATTCCTTGTCTTTCGAGATGTCTCCGCTTCAAGATATGGTCAAGGGACGAGCCTTCACGGCGGAAGTGGACCCCCGGGCAAAGCCCGGGGCACTCACCCGCGATGTATATACGCGGCTGAGTACGGCGGAAGCGGATCCCCAGACAAAGCCTGGGGCCCCTGCCGCCGCCCCGGCCGCCGTGGACAGCGGATCTCAACGGCAGCTGACACGCGGATGAGAAGGCGGACTTACAACCCCTTGCTCATCGCGTTGAGGAAGTCCTGGTTTGTTTTGGTCTTGCCCAGCTTGTCGATGAGAAGCTCCATGGCCTCAACCTCACCCAGCTGGCTGAGGACTTTGCGCAGGATCCAGATCCGGTTGAGGTCGGCCTCTTCGATCAGCAGCTCTTCCTTGCGCGTCGCGGAGCGGTTGATGTCGATGGCCGGGAAAGTCCGTTTGTCGACCAGGCGCCGATCGAGGTTGATCTCCATGTTGCCCGTGCCCTTGAACTCCTCGAAGATGACCTCGTCCATCCGGCTTCCGGTGTCGATAAGAGCCGTGGCGATGATCGTCAGGCTCCCGCCTTCCTCGATTTTGCGGGCCGAGCCGAAGAACTTCTTGGGCTTGTTGAGGGCATTGGCGTCGATGCCGCCCGAGAGGACCTTGCCCGAAGGCGGGATGATGGCGTTGTGAGCCCGGGCCAGGCGGGTGATGCTGTCGAGCAGGATGACCACGTCGCGCTTGATCTCGACGAGGCGCTTGGCCTTCTCGAGGGTCATGTTGGCGACCTGGGCGTTGCGGGCGGGCGGTTCGTCGAACGTCGAGGCGACGACCTCGCCGCTGACGCTCCGCTGAAAGTCGGTGACCTCCTCGGGCCGCTCGGCGACGAGGAGGACGATCAGGAAGATCTCCGGGTGGTTCTTTTCGATGGACTTGGCGATCGTCTTCAGCAGCGTCGTCTTCCCGGCGCGGGGCGGGGACACGATCAGGCCGCGTTGGCCCTTGCCGATCGGCGTCATCATCTCCATGATCCGGGCGTTGAGGTTCTTGGGATTCCCGTCCTGAAGCTTGATCATTTCATGGGGATAGAGCGGCGTCAGCTTCTCGAAATGGACGTTCCGGCGCTGGTCGATGCAGATGTCCGGTTCCATGAAATTGATGGCCTCGATCTTGATCAAAGCGAAATATTTTTCGCCGTTCTTGGGCGGCCGGACGATTCCGGAGATCGTGTCGCCGGTCCGGAGCTGGAATTTCCGGATCTGGGACGGGGAGACATAGATGTCGTCCTGGCTGGGCAGATAGCTGAATTCGGGAGCCCGCAGAAAGCCGAAACCGTCTTCCAGGCACTCCAATACGCCTTCGGAGAAAAGCAGGCCCTGTTTTTTGGCCTGGGCCTCCAAAACCTTGAAGATCAGATTGTGCCGGTTGTCCTTTTCGATCTCTTCTTCGGGAAGGCCGATCGCCGCGGCAATCTTCATGAGCTCCTTGGTCTCTTTGCTTTCGAGCTCACTCAGACTGAACTCCTTCATTTCTATCGGCTCTTTGGTCTCTTTCAGATCTTTCGTCATGGATCACCTCTCATCGATACTTTAATGCGTCAAAGGGGGTTCTTTCGGCGTCTCACTCCCCTCCCCTGTCCCCGACGAAACCTCCTCGGGGGCCGCGTCCTTGGGCTTCTTCTTCCGTTCGGACTTCGGGGGGAGCTCCTTGGTCAGGACGATCTTCATGACCTCCTCCATGCTTTCCACCAAATGGATCTTCATGGTCTTGAGTATATTCTTGGGCAGGTCTTTCAGGTCAGGCCTGTTATCGAGGGGCAGGATGACTTCGCGGATGCCCTCGCGATGGGCTGCGAGCAGCTTCTCCTTGATGCCTCCGACCGGCAGGACCTTGCCGCGAAGCGTGATCTCGCCGCTCATGGCCACTTTTTTGCTAATCGGGATCTCGGTGAGCAAGGACAGAATGGCAATGGCCAGCGTGATCCCCGCCGACGGGCCTTCCTTGGGCGTGGCGCCCTCGGGCACGTGAATGTGGATGTCGAAATTCTTGGTCACGTCGCGGGCGATGTTGAGCTCGAAGACCTTGGCCCGGACGAAGCTGAAGGCCGCTTGGGCCGATTCCTGCATGACCTCGCCGAGCTGTCCGGTCAGGGTGAAGTTGCCTTTGCCGTGGACCCTGGTCGTTTCGAACGTCAGCAGCTCGCCGCCGAACTCGGTCCAGGCCATGCCGATGGCCACGCCGATCTCGTCCTCCTTGTCGATGAGCGAACGGCGGAACTTGGGCACGCCGAGGTAGGATTCGAGGTTTTTGATCGTCACCTTCTGCCGATAACCCTTGCCTTTGGTCACGACCTTCTTGACGACCTTGCGGCAGATCGAGGTGATCTCGCGCTCGAGGGCGCGGACGCCGGCCTCGCGCGTGTAATCGTCGATGAGCTTGGCGATAGCCGCGTCCGAGATCTCCAGGTTCTTGTCCGAAAGGCCGTGGGCGTCCCGCTGCTTCGGCCAGAGGAACTGCTTGGCGATCTGGAGCTTCTCGTCCTCGGTGTACCCGGGAAGGTGGATGAGCTCCATGCGGTCGACGAGAGGCCTGGGGATGGGGTCGATCATGTTGGCCGTGACGATGAACATAACCTGCGACAGGTCGAAATCGGTGTCGATGTAATGGTCGAGGAAGGTGCCGTTCTGTTCGGGGTCGAGGACTTCCATGAGCGCGGAGGCGGGATCGCCGCGGAAATCCATGCTCATCTTGTCTACCTCGTCCAGGAGGAAGACGGGGTTCTTGGTCCCGGCGCGCTTGATCATCTGGATGATCCGGCCGGGATACGCTCCGATATACGTCCGGCGATGGCCGCGGATCTCGGCCTCGTCCCGGACTCCGCCCAGCGACAGGCGGACGAACTTGCGGCCCGTGGCCCGGGCGATCGATTTGCCCAGGGAGCTCTTGCCCACGCCCGGCGGGCCGATCAATCCCAGGATGACGCCCTTGGGATTTTTGACGAGCTGGCGGATGGACAGATATTCCAGAATGCGCTCTTTCACTTTCTCCAGACCGTAGTGGTCGTCGTTGAGGACCTTCTCCGCCTCTTTGAGATTGCGTTTCTCGCGCGATTTCTTGTTCCAGGGCAGGGACAGGAGCCAGTCCAGATAGTTCCGGCAGACCGTGGCTTCAGCCGACATCGGCGGCATGGTCTCCAGCCGCTCGAGCTCTTTGCGGGCTTTCTCGTCGGCGTCGGGAAGCATTTTGGCCGCGGCCACTTTCTTCTTCAGCTCTTCGATCTCGCCGGCCTGGTCGTCTTTCTTTTGACCGGCCGCCCCGCCCGGGGTGAAGACGTTCGGCCCCCCTTCCCGGCCGAAGGGAACCTTGCGCCGGTTCAGCGATTTCCCGTCCTTGCGGAGGCTGCTCTGGAACTTGTAGATCTCGTTCTCGAGAAGGAAATTGAGGCGGCGGATCCGTTCCTGGCCGTTGATCGTCTCGAGCAGGTTCTGTTTTTCATCGAGCGGGAGGAAGAGATGCGAGGAGATGATGTCGGCGATGCGGTCGGGCGTGTGGTCCCGAAGGGCCGGGATGATGGATTGGAAGTTCGTGTTCTGGCTGAGCTTGAGGTATTCTTCGAACAGGGCCAGGACGCGCTTCAGATCGTCCGGCACGTCCTTGCCGGCCTCCTCGATGATCTTGATCTCTTTGGCCAGGACCTGGTAAAAGGGATAGGAACTGACAAATTCCAGGATCCGCGCCCGCCTCTTGCCTTCGACGATGACCTTGACGTTCTTGTCGTCCATTTGGACGGTCCGGATGACCTTGGCCGTGACCCCCATGGAATAGATGTCCTTGGGGCCGGGATTGTCGAGCGAGGCATCCATCTGGGCGGCCAGAAGGACCAGTTTATCCCCCTCGGAGGCTTTCTCCAGGGCCTGGATGGACGAGGCCCGGCCGATGATGAACGGCACGAGCGTCGAGGGAAAGACGACAAGGTCCCGGAGCGGGATGAGGGGCACGTTCTTCAGGATTTCGAAATGTTCGCCGGAATTTTCCATGGTCATCCTCCGATGGCCTGCTTGATGCGGTCGAAGCTCAATTCGTTCTCATCGACCATGCGCTTCGTGATACGGATCTTGGCCGCTTTTTTCGAGGACGGCAGGTAGAACATGATGTCGAGCATGAGGTCCTCGATGATCGTCCGCAGCCCGCGGGCGCCGAGTTTGCGTTCGAACGACTTCTGGGCGATGGCCAGGAGCGCTTCATCGGTGAATTCGAGCTGGACGCCTTCCATTTCGAAGAGCTTCTGATATTGTTTGATGATGGCATTTTTAGGCTTGGTCAGGATCTCGACCAGATCGTCGATCTCGAGGTCGGTGAACGTGGCCACGACCGGGATGCGGCCGACGAGCTCGGGGATCAGGCCGTACTTGATCAGGTCCTGCGGGATGAGCTCGTTCAACAGGGCCGCCGAGACGTCGGGGCGCCTCAGCCTGGCGTCCGACTTGAAGCCGACCACCGCTTTCCCCAGCCGCTGGGCGATGATCCGGTCGAGTCCGACGAAGGCTCCCCCGCAGATGAAAAGGATGTCGGTCGTGTCGATCGGGATGAACTCCTGATAAGGGTGCTTCCGGCCTCCCTGGGGCGGGATGTTGGCCACGGTCCCTTCGAGGATCTTGAGGAGGGCTTGCTGGACGCCTTCTCCCGAGACGTCCCGGGTGATCGAGGGGCTGTCGCTCTTGCGGCTGATCTTGTCGATCTCATCGATGTAGATGATGCCCTTCTGAGTCTTGGCGATATTGCTCTTGGCCGCCAGGAAGAGCTGCAGAACGACGTTCTCCCCGTCCTCGCCCACATAGCCGGCCTCGGTCAGGGTCGTGGCGTCGGCGATGGCGAACGGGACGGACAGGATCTTGGCCAGGATCTGGGCCATGAGCGTCTTCCCCGTCCCGGTCGGGCCGATGAGGAGGATATTGCTCTTGGTGATCTCCACCTCCGAGCTTGTCCGCGGCATGTGGATGCGCTTGTAGTGGTTGTAAACGGCCACGGATATCTTTTTCTTAGCTTTCTCCTGGCCGATGATGAATTCGTCGAGGGCGTCCTTGATCTGGCTGGGCGTCGGGAATTCGGCCGGCGTCTTCCACTCCTCCTCTTTCGCCTTGTCCGAGAGGACCATCGAATGGGCGACCTCGATGCAATTATCGCAGATGAAGATGCCGCCGGGTCCGGCAATCATCTTTTTGACCTGGGTCTGGTTGCGGTTGCAGAAATTGCACTTCACCAGTGCGTTCGGCTTCTGCTGAATGGTGTCATCCATGTTCTTGGCTCTTCTTACCACCTGGTCAAAAAAAACGCGGGTTCGGCGCAGCCGGCCCTATTTCTTGGCCTGGATCCTCGCCGTGATGATTTGGTCGATCAGGCCGTAGTCCTTCGCCTGGGCCGCGGTCATGATGAAATCCCGCTCGATATCGGCCTGGATCTTCGTTCGCGGCTGACGCGTGTGCTTGACCAGGATGTGATAAATATTTTCCCGGACCCGGAGGATCTCTTTGGCCTGGATGGCGATGTCCGAAGCCTGGCCCTGGTATCCTCCGGAAGGCTGATGAAGAATGATCCGGGAATTCGGCAGGGAGATGCGCTTTCCCGGCGTTCCCGCGGCCAGAAGCACGGCTGCCATGCTGGCGGCCTGACCCACGCAGATGGTGGATATATCATTGCTGATGAATTGCATGGTGTCATAGATGGCCAGCCCGGCGGTGATGCTCCCTCCAGGCGAATTGATGTAGAGGGAGATCTCCTTCTCGGGGTTTTCGGCCTCCAGGTACAGGAACTGGGCGGTGACGATATTGGCCAGGTCATCGTTGATCTCCGTGCCCAGAAAGATGATGTTGTCCTTGAGGAGCCGCGAGTAGATGTCATAGACACGTTCGGTTCTTCCGTCCTGTTCGACAACGAAGGGGATTAAGGTCATGGGAACGATACGATCAGATTATTCCATTATAGCCTGTTCGAGCAGAAAGTCAACCGTCTTCCTCAGGAGGAGGCTATTTTTCAGGTTTTCCCTGCGGTCCTCCTGATTGAAGGTCTCGCTCGCCCGGGCCAGGGGGATGTTGTTCGCCTGGGCGAGGGCTTTGATCTCCTGGTCTACCTCCTCCTCGCCGACGCGGATGGCCTCGGCATCGGCGATCTTTCTCAGGATCACATGGCGCCTGAGGTTGGCCTCGGCTTGTTTGCGGGCGCTTCCCTGGAGCGCCTCGACCAGCTCCTTGGTCAGGAGCTGTTTGGCCGGAAGGGACGAGAGCATGTTCTTGAGAACGGCCTCGGTCTCCTCCTCGACCGCGCTCTCGGGGAGCTCTATGGCCGCGCGATCCACCACCGTCCGGACGATCTCATCGGCCGTTTCCCGGCGGCCGGCCTGTTCGCGTGCGCCCTGGATCTCTTGCCGGA
Source organism: Candidatus Aminicenantota bacterium (assembly GCA_030691735.1). GTDB lineage: Bacteria > Acidobacteriota > Aminicenantia > Aminicenantales > UBA4085 > JAPKZI01. Next base: position 2,893 of record JAUYDS010000120.1, on the reverse strand, counting down.
TCTTGTCTTTAACCCCGGCCAGGTTTTCAAATTCGCCGAGCGTCTTGGCGAAATCATCGTTCAGCTCGGGGAGGCGTTTTTCCTTGATTGAGTCCACTTTGAGCCGGTACTCGACGGATTTTCCGGCCAGTTTCTTTGCCTTATGGTCGGCCGGATAAGCATGGTTGAAGGTCTTCTCTTCCCCGGGTTTAAGGTCGGGCAGATTCTCATTGATGGCCGGATCATTGCCCTCGTGGCCGGCCAGAACGACGACCTTTTCCGTGGGCATCAGCCTTTTCGTCTTCAGGTCCTTGCCCTGAAGCTCGATGACGACGTAATCGCCGGAAGCGACTCCGCGCCCTTCGACGGGGACGTATTCAGCGGCCTTTTCGCGGAGCTCGGCCAGAGCCCTGTCGACGTCTTCTTCCCCGACAACGGCCCCCTTTTTTTTAGCCGGTATCTTTTTATAAGAAGGGAGCTCGAAATCCGGCCAGACCTCGACAGTCGCTTTGAACTTCAACGGACCGCCGGCCTCCTGAACGATGTCGTTGATGAGAGGTGAGCCTACCGCCTGAATGCGGCGGGATTCCAGCACCTCGTGAAGGACCTGCGGGATCAGCTCGTCCAGGACGGATTTTTGGATATCCGCGGCGAACATCCGCTTGACGATGTCTTTGGGAGCCTTGCCCTGACGGAAACCTTTGAGTTTCACCCGCCCGGCGTATAGACCGAGGACCCGTTCGTGTTCCTGCGCGACATCTTCGGCGCGGAGCTCGGCTTCGATCTCCCTACGCGTGCCGCTCAGCTCCTTGACGCTGCTTTTGAGACGTTCGGTCTGGTCAGTCATGACATCGTCCTTTTAGATCTATGGGCAGAGCGGGATTCGAACCCGCATTCCCTCATCGGGAACTAGGTCCTAAGCCTAGCGCGTCTGCCATTCCGCCATCTGCCCACGAAGAGTATTACTCGAGGCGCCAGGGGATCCGAGAACGCGATCTCAATTCAGGATGAAACAAAGAAGGACCTTTTTTATAGCACAATCCTTCGATCTTTGTCAAATGCCGCTCCGGGGCGGGCGCTCGGGCCGGCCCCGCGACCGGCCGTGGTCACTTGATGAAACCTTGAAGCTGCTTCGCCTTGGCCGGATCGATCGTCTGGAGTTTCTTGACGACATCTTGGGCGCTGTACCGGTCCTTTAAATTCAGGTAGCAAATGCCCAGGTTATACCAGGCGTTCGCGTTCTCCGGCTGGAGCTCCACGGTCCTCTTCATCGGATCCAGGGCCGCTTCAAATTTCTTCAATTGCATGTTGCTGATGCCGATATAGAGCCAGCCGGTCGCGCTGTTCGGATCGATCTCAACGACCTTTTTAAAGGATTCGATGGCCTCCGCGTATCGCTTGAGGTTGTAGAGACAGGCCCCCAACTGGATATAGCCCAGGTCGTATGTCGGCCGGATCGCGATGGCTTTTTTAAAGGCCTCGATGGCCTCCTGATATTTCTGCATTTGGAGATGCATGTTGCCGAGGTTGATCCAGGCCAGTTCGTCGTTCGGTTTGAGCTCGACGACTTTTTTCGCCGCTTCGACGGCCTTCTCCGGCTTTTGGGCGTCGCCATACATCTTCAAGATGGCGCTGTAATAATTCACGGCGCCCTCGGGCGAGAGCTCGGCCAGTTTTTTAAAGATGTCCTCCGCTTCGGCGAGCTTGCCCGCCTTTTGATAGGCTTGGGCCAGATTATACCCGATGTTCTGGTCCTGCGATTGGATCTTGAAAGCCTCGGCCAGGGCCGCCGCCGCGGCCTCGAACTGGTTGGCGTTGAGCCGGGCCATTCCCAGGCGCTGAAAAGCCTGCCAGGCGTTCTCAGGTTTGAAAGTCAGGTATTTCTCGTAGGCGTCGCCGGCCTTCTGGAAATCGCGGGCGTCCTCATAGGCGTTGCCGATGGCGAACATGGCCTCTTTGTGATTCGGATTGAGCGAAAGCGCCTTCTCCAGGGCGGCCACGGCCTCAGCGGATTTCTGCATACGGACGTAGATCTGCCCCATCCCGAAAAAGGCCTCTTCGCGATTGGGATCGAGTTCAGTGATTTTCTTAAAGGCCCCCACGGCGTTCTGATAATCCCGCTGTCCATCATAGACTTTGGCCAGAAGCGTCCAGGCCTCCAGGTTGTTCGGCTGGGCTTTGGTGACCTTTTCCAGGCCTTTCTGGGCGCTGAAAGCTTCACCCGTCCAGGCATAGATCCGGCCGGTGAGCCACGCGGCTTCCAAAGTCCCCAGGTAATCCTCGGCCTGCCAGTTCTTGAACGCCGTCGGTTTCGCCGTTTTGGGCATGGCCGATACGGCCGCGGCCGGGGCAATGAAGCGCAGCCGTCTTTCCAGGATCTGGATGACGCCGATGACTTTCCCGGTCTCGCCGAGAGCGACGCCGCCCGAGCACGTTTCCGGAACGGTGATGGCCGGTTCCACGACCTTCAGGCCCTCTCCGAAATCGAAGAGGCTCTGGATTTTCCCTTCGTAGACCGTGAACTCCCCGGCCTCGTTCACCCCGATGACGGAGAGCTTCTTGCCGACGGCCAGGTCCTCCCCGCCCCCGAAAGCGAGCGGCGTGACCTTGCCGCTGAATTGGACGAGGGCGAGGTCCAAGGCCTTGTTCACGGCTACGACGCCCTTGATATCTATCTCTTTCTGCTTGATGTTGAATCCGGTACAGCTCGCGGCCTGGCTGATCAGATGATAGCTCGTGACCGCGATCTTGTCGGCGATGGCGAAGGCCGAGCCCTTGGCGATCTCCTGTTTGTCTTTGCCGTAGACGACGAGTTGGATGACGCCGGGACCGGTCTGGGCGAGGATCTTGGCGGATTCTTCGGTCTGACCGTAGACCAAAAATCCGGAGACCAAAATGCCGAGAATGAAGGCCA
>JAUYDS010000139.1 GCA_030691735.1 Candidatus Aminicenantota bacterium | reverse complement strand
TCGAAGATCTTCATGACCCCGTTGCCGTCGGACCGCGCCTCGCCCCGCAGGCAGCAGACGGGAGGCTCGCCGATGGTCAGGCACTTCCGCCCGCCCACACCCTCGAGGAGGCCCGTTTCGTCCTCGAACAGATAGAAATATTTCCGGCCGCCGTTCGTCTCCTTGCCCCGGGCGTCCACGACCCGCACGACGAGCTCGACCGGCCGGCCGGCGTATTTCCGCAAATCCTTGATCCGCAGGTCCGGCCTCTTTCCCTCGTAGAGCGCGAGCGGGTCGCCGTCCGGGCTGAAGCCGAGGGCGTCGATCAGCATTTTCGCCTTCTCCCGCGGATCGAGGTCGGCGGCGACGTCCACGCTCTCGATGCCCTGAAAATAACGCAGGATCTGGCGGGTGCGCCGCGCTTCGAGCGAGTCTAAAACGCCGGCCTTGATCAAAGTGAAGAGCTCCGCTTTCGAGACGTGGACGCGGGCCAGGAAATCCTCGATCGACGGATACGCGCCGGCGGCCTTGCGCTCGTCGATGATCTTCTCGGCCGTCCGCAGGGGCAGGTTCTTGATCGAGGTGAACCCGACACGGATGGCGCTCCCCTCGACCTCGAACTCGCGGCCGCTGCGGTTCACGTCCGGGCCGAGGATGCGGATCCCGAGCCGCTTGGCCTCCTCGATGTACTCGGCGAGCATGTAATAGCCCCCGCCGGCGTTGAGTACAGCCGTGAGGTAGGGCACGGTGTGATGCGCTTTCAAGTACACGGCCTGGTAGGCCATGAAGGCGTACGACGCGCTGTGGGCTTTGTTAAAAGAGTACGACGAGAACTTCTCCATCACCTGCCACAGCTTCTCGACCTCGGCCGCCGTATAGCCGCGGTCCTTGGCTTCCTTGAAGAAGCGGGTCTTGACGACGGGCAGCGGCGACTCCCCTTTGGCCTTCAAGCTGCGCCGCAGCAGGTCGCCCTCCTCGGGCGGCATGCCCGCCACGCGCTCGGCGATCTGCATGACCTGTTCCTCGTAGAGCAGCAGCCCGTCCGTTTCGGGCAGGATCTTTTCGAGGAACGGGTCGCGGAACGTCCCCCTCCCCTCCCGGCTCCGCAGCAGCGCTTCCTTCATCCCGCTTTCGGTCGGGCCCGGCCGGATGAGAGCCAGCGCCTGGGTCAGCTCGAAGATCGTGTCCGGTTTCATCCGGCGCAGGAGGTTCATCATGGCCGGGCTTTCGACCTGGAAGCAGCCGATGGTCCGGGCGCCCTTCAACAGGCCGAACGTCTTGGCGTCGCCGGCCGGGATGTCCCCCAGGCCGAGGGCCGCCTTCGTCGCCGAGACGGCCGCCAGGCCCCGCACCGAGAGCAGGTCGAGCTTGATGAGCTTCAAATCCTCGACCGCGTCCCGGTCGTAGTGGGACATGAGGAGGCCCTTGGCCGATCTCTCAAGAGGCAGGCAGCGGTCGGCGGGAGCGGGCGTGAGGATGACGCCGCCGACGTGGAGCGAGATCTCGTGGTAGACCGAGGTCAGCTCGGAGGCCAGCTTCCAGATCTCGAGGTAGCCGGGGGCCGGATTCGCCCGCTCGAGCCAGCTCGGCTCGGCGAAATACGGGGCCCGCTGGCTCAGGGCGCGCGATTCCTCGGGCGGAAGGCCGAAGGCCCGGGCCGTCTCGTAGAGGGCGGAGCGGGCGCCGAAGTTCTTCAGGCTGCAGACGAAGGCCGCGCCCGTCTTGCCCTTCCCGTACTTATCCAGGACGTAGGCCAGGATCCTGTCGCGGAAGCGCGAGTCGAAGTCGAGGTCGATGTCCGGCGGGTCGTCGCGGCCGCTGTTGAGAAAGCGCTCGAAGTAGAGGTCGAACTCGACCGGATCGACGTGGGAGATGCCGAGCAGGTAGGCCAGGAACGACGACGCCCCCGAGCCCTTGAGGTTGTGGAGGATGCCGTTGCGGCGGGCAAACTCGACGACGTCGTTGACGATGAGGAAGTACGGGGCGAAGCCCGAGCTCTCGATGACGGCCAGCTCCCGCTTGGCCCGCTGCCGCGCGTCCCAGGCGAGGTCCTTGCGCGCGCGGAGGCGCGACATCACCTCGTCGCGCAGCGTCACGGGAAAGATGTCGGCCGGGAGCGGCGGGACGATGCCGACGAAGGGGAAGTCGCATTTCTCAGCGATCTCGAACGTCCGGCGAAAGGCGTCGGTCGCCTCCGCGCCGAACTTCTTGAGGGCAACCGTCTCCTGGTCCGGACCGAAGAGCCTCACCTTGCGGCCGAGCTTGTCCCATTCGGGCGGATAGGGGATCTTTTTCTCGAAGGCGTGGAGGAGGACCAGCCGCTCGGGGCACTTGATGAATTTGAGGGGGTTGGCCCAGACGAGGGGGAGGCCGTGGGCCGCGGCGGTCTCCCCCGCCCGCTTGAAATTGAAAAAATCGGCGCCGACGTAAAGATCGCCCCCGGTCCGAAGACGGTCTAGAGGGGGACATGATCGGAATTCTCCGGAATTCCGTTCGTGTCCCCCGTTCGGCTCCGGCACCGCCTTTCCTTCCTTCGGCCGCGGGACATGGACCGCCACCAGCCCGGCCGCGTCCCCGATCTCCCGCCGGTTGAGGATCTCCATGAGGTTGCCATATCCCTCCCGGCTCTTGACCAGGAAGAGGAACAGCTCCTCCCCGACCTCGATCTCACACCCGTAGAGGGCCCGGAAGCCGCCGGCCTTCGCCGCCCGCTTCCACTTGGCCCAGCCGTAGATGTTGCCGATGTCCGAGAGGGCGGCGGCGGGGGCCTTCGTCTGCGCCGCCCACCAGGACAGCTCCTCGAGCGTCGCTCCGCCCTTCCCCCGGCTGTAAACGGAATGGACGCGAAGGGGGATGTGCACAGGGTCCTCTCTATTTCGTGAGCGAGGCGGTCTTCAGGACGAAGCCGCGGTTCCGGTCGAAGGGATAGACCGCGTCGAGCATCTTTTCGCGCACGGTGAGGACCGAGCCGAAGCCGTACTTCTCCCGCACCCGGTCCATGGCCGCGCCCAGCCGCTCCTGCCTGTCCGAGTACGGTTCGAAGAGCGACAGCGGCCGGGCCCGAACCAGGTCCGAGGCCTTCACCCCGACCAGGCGGAGGGCCAGGCGCGACCCGGAGAAGAGCGGCAGGAAGAGCTCCTCGGCGATCTTGTAGACGTCGCCCATCTCCTGGCGGGGGGTGAGCATGAGGCGGCGCCGGACCTCGGTCTTGAAGTCGGAATAGCGCGCCTTGACCTCGATGACGTGGGCGTAACAATGGCCCTGCCGGAGGGCCAGGGTCAGCCGGTCGCAGAGATAGGCCAGGTGGGCCAGCAGCAGGCGCCGGTCCCAGAGGTCCTCGAGGAACGTCGTCTCGCGCGAGACGGACTTGGGGACGGCGGCGCTGACGACGGGCCGGCTGTCGATCCCGCGCGACTGGAGGTAGAGGTCCTCGCCGCCCAGACCGAAGATCGAGTGGAGGGTCGTCCGCGGCATCCCCCACAGGTCGCCGAGCTTCTGGATGTTGAGCATGCGGAGGATGACCTGGGACTTCGGGCCGATACCGGGCAGGGCGTCGATGGGGAGGTCGCGGAGGAACTCCTCCTCGCGGCCCGGCTCGACCTCGACATAGCCGGCCGGCTTGGCCCGTTTGGTGGCCAGCTTGGCCAGGATCTTGTTCGGCGCGGCGCCCACCGAGACCTTGAGGCCGGTCTCGCGCTCGACGCGGGCCTTGATCTCGCGGGCCGTCCGCGAGAACGAGGGATAGAGGGGCCGGCAGCGGGTCAGGTCGAGGTAGGCCTCGTCGATGGACGCCTCCTCGACGTCGGGCGTGTACTCGTGGAGGATGCCGAAGACCCGGTCGGAGAAGGACTGGTAGACCTGGTAGTTGCCGCGGATGAAGACGCCCTGGGGACAGAGCTTGTAGGCGTTGCGGAGGGCCATGCCCGAGTGGACGCCGAACTTGCGCGCCTCGTAAGAACAGGTCGAGGCCACGCCGCGCTCGTGGGGCAGGCCGCCGACGATGACCGGCCGGCCTTGGAGGGCCGGGTTGAGGAGGACCTCGACGGCGGCGAAAAAGGCGTCGATGTCGATGTGAACGATGAACCTGGTCACTTTTCTCCGTGTCACTGCAAAAATGTAAAGCCCCAATATCGGGGACACTAACCTTAATTCAAGAAAATTAAGGTTAGTGTCCCCATTTTCCTAGGTGATCCCGCCGCGCGTCCTCTGGAATCTCGCCGGCCGAGGAGCAGACCGCCCGCGGCGCTCTCACCGCAATCGCATGTTCTATCGCCTTTTCTGAATCCCCGTATTTCTTCTCCCCCTTTTCTAAAGGGGGACACAGGGGGATTATCAATACTTCCTCAGCACTCCTATCACCCTTCCCAGGACCCGCAGGTTCTCGACCTCGAACGGCTGGTAGGCCGGGTTCTCGGGCACGAGGATCGTCCGGCCGTCCTCCCGCCGGAGCCGTTTCAGCGTCACCGAGCCGTCATCGAGGAGCCCGACGATCATCTCGCCCGAATTGGCCGTGTTCGTCCGCTCGAGAAGGACGTTGTCGCCGTCGTCGATGTAGGCGTCGATCATGCTCTTGCCCTCGACGCGGATGCAGAAGATGTTGCCCCGCTTCCGGCCGAGCATCCAGTCGGGGATGTCCATCGCCTCGCCTGAGGTCTCGAAGGCCTCCTTGGGCGGGCCGGCGGGGACGATACCGGCCAGCGGCACCCGGACCCGGCCCGCCAGGACGGACGGCGCGCCGGCCACCTGCAGCTCACCCCGGTCCCGCCTCAGGTAGCCTTTCTTCTCGAGGCTGGCGAGGTGTTTGAAGACGGCCGAGGGGCTGGCGATGCCAAGAAGGCGGCCGAGCCGGCGGACGGTCGGCGGGTAGCCGCGCTCAAGGATGAAAGCCTCGACGGCCCTCAGGATCCTCTCCTGGCGGGAGGTCAGCTCCCTGCGTATTTTGTTCACCATTTTGTTCACCATATATAAAATAGCGCGGTCAAAGCCGTTTGTCAACAGGATTTTTTTTGCCGAGGAACCACAACCGCGCCTTTTCGATATCGTCGAACTCAGGCTTCCTGGGCTGGAGCCATCCCTCGGCGGTGATTCGAAGGGGGAATTTATCCGGCTAAAAGAGTACCCCTGTTTACTCCCCGAAGCTCGTTCCAAGCGCCCTGGCGGCGGCGATCAGCGGATGACCCCGAGGAACGGTTCGCGGACCGCCGGCGGCCGTTTCCAAAGCGACCGTCGTGATCTCTCCTCGACGGACGGCGACCATGCGGCCGAACTCCCCGGCGACGACCGCCTCGACCGCCTTCGCCCCGAGCAGGGTGGCCAAAATCCGGTCGGCCGCGGTTGGAGAACCGCCTCTCTGAAGATGTCCGAGAACGACCGTCCTCGTCTCGGTCCCGATCATTTTTTCGAGCTGCTCACCCAGGACGAATCCCACGCCCCCGAGCCGGACAGGATCCGTGCTTGTCTCGACGATCTTGCGCACGACGACATCGCCTCCCTGCGTTTTGGCCCCTTCGGCGATGACGACGATGCTGAAGCGTTTGCCCCTTTTCTTGCGCTCCTGGACCTTGTCTCTGACGGCCTTCAAGGTATAGGGGATCTCGGGGATGAGGATGATGTCGCCGCCTCCGGCGACACCGGCGTAGAGAGCGATCCAGCCCGCCCTCCGCCCCATGACCTCGACGATCATGATCCTGTGGTGGGACTGGGCGGTCGTGTGGACCCGGTCGATGGCCTCGGTCGCGATGGAAACGGCCGTGTCGAATCCGAAGGTCACCTCCGTCCCGCGCAGATCGTTGTCGATCGTCTTCGGTATGCCGACGATGGGCACACCGTCGTTCATCAGGCGTGAAGCGATCCCCAGAGTCCCGTCGCCGCCGATGCAGACGAGCGCCTCGACGCCGAGCGATTTCAAGTTGGCCACAGCCGTCTTCGAGACGTCTTTAAAAATGAGCTCGTTCCCGTTTTTCACGGCGTAACGATAGGGGTTCGAAGTATTGGACGTGCCGAGGATGGTCCCTCCCAGGGTCAGAAGTCCCGAGACCTCGCTAGGCCCAAGCTTCCGATGCCGGTCGTGGATGAGTCCTTCGAAGCCGTCCTTGATGCCGATGACCTCCATCCCGTGCTCGAGCATGGCCTTTTTTGCCACGGCCCGAATGACGGCGTTGATGCCCGGGCAGTCGCCACCGCCGGTGAGGATCGCGATCCGTTTTTTCTTGAGCATGGGATTTTCACCTCGGACTTCAGATGGTAAACGAGAATCGGAATTTTCTCAAGCCAGATCATTAACATCGTTTTGACATCCTTTGATCTCGGCGGCCGTTTCGTTTAAGCTTGTGTCCAGGAGCTGAGCTTTGGCTTTCAAGATTTTTTTTCGCAGGACGGCG